>QHBL01000260.1 GCA_003244125.1 Chthoniobacterales bacterium | reverse complement strand
TCGGCGGGCGTGCTTGCTGATTTTGCTGGGAAGCCGGCGGCGGCGAGGCAGGCTGATCGCAGCCGACGAGCGTTGCGAGTGCGGTGAGTACGAGGAGAGTCGAGCAGCGCATCGGCTTTGCACAAGTGAATCGTGCAACAGCTGGTAAACAGGTGTCTAAATCGACAGATCAATGTAGAAGCTTCACCCGAGAAAATGACCGTCAGCTGCAACAGGACGGTTTATCTGCCCCGATCGAGCTTAAAATTACACGGGCTGAGGACGTTCCGCCCATTTCAATCTTCGGCGTTGGAGTTGCCGGGATCTTCAACATTCCTCCGAAAAAAAATTGAAAATTTGTGGGGACGCGCTGTGCGGTTGTTGCGAATCGTTTGCGGAGGTTAGGGAACAGAACAATGGATAAAGACAACATCAGAAATGAAGAGGATCGCGACCTTACTCGCGAACATGAAGGTCATCCGGTCGCCACTGGCGTCGGAGCTATCGGCGGCGGCGCGGCAGGCGCAGCCATTGGAACAGCAGTGGGCGGGCCGATCGGCACCGTCGTGGGGGCGGTGATCGGCGCCGTTGCCGGCGGAGCGGGCGGTTATGCCGTGGGCGAAGCTATCGATCCCGCGGCGGAAGACGCCTACTGGCAAGAGAACCATTACAAGCAGCCTTTCGCCAAGAGCGGCAGCTTCGATGAGTATCACGCTGGTTACCGCACCGGCTACCAAGGCTATGACAAGTATGCCGCGGAGAACCGCAGCTTCGACGAAGCTGAGCCGGATTTGCAGCGCGAATATTCCGCGGCGGAGACCGACGTGCCCTGGGACAAGGCGCGCGACGCGTCACGCGCGGCGTGGAACCGCGTCGAGCGAGGCGATGCCGTGCGCATCCCCATCAGCGAAGAGCAGGTGAAGGTGGGCAAGCGCGAGGTGGAGCATGGTGCTGCGACCATTCGCAAGGAAGTGCGCACCGAAAGGGTAAACACCCCGGTCGATCTCAAACGCGAGGAGCTTGTGATCGAGCGCACTGACGCCGGCGGCGATGTGCCGCAGGACGCATTTCGCGAAGGCGAGCTGCGGGTGCCTCTGAAAAAAGAGGAGCCGGTGGTGCAGAAGGAAGCCAAAGTCGTTGGCGCGGTGACGGTCGGAAAAAGGCAGGAATCGGAGCGCAAGGACATCTCCGACACCGTGCGCAAGGAAGAGGTGAAGGTCGATCAGCCAGACGATCGCCGCTAAAGCTTCCATTCCACGCAAAAATAAGTAGCGGGCCTCCCTTCATGGCGAGGCCCGCTTTTTTTGGCGCAATTAGGCGCGAAGATCGCCGCGAGCTTGTCACAGTTCCTGCGTTCAAATCCGATCCGCGCTGAAACACAGCCGCCCCGAACTCGCGCTCTTCTCGCGCAGCGAGCCATCTGCATTAGCCCCAGCACGCGATAGTAAGTAAACACCCAATCCTATGATTGAACCTACAAGCTTACCCGCAGAGCGCGAGACGACTTCGCGCACAACCATGGCTCAGACTTTCGGCGGTTTTGATCGTCCGTTTGCGCGCATCTCCTGGGGCGCCATCTTCGCCGGCGCCATCATCGCGCTCGCCACGCAACTGGTGCTGACACTTATCGGCATGGCCATTGGCCTTGCGACAGTCAGCCCGGCGACGGGCGGCACGCCCAGCGGCACCGCACTTGGCGTCGGCGCCACCGTGTGGCTACTGCTCAGCAGTCTCATCTCACTTTTCCTCGGTGGTTACATCTCCGCGCGACTTGGTGGGACATTCAACGGCTGGCTGCACGGCCTCACTACCTGGGGCGTGGTGACCATGCTTACTATTATGCTACTAACGACAGCGGCCGGCGGGCTCATCGGCGCGGCTTCAGGTCTGGCGTCCTTCACCGCGAGCAACAGCGACAAGGCCTCACAGGTGCAACTACCGCCCGCCATTCAACAGCAACTGGACCAATTGAAAACGCAGGCTAGCCAAAGCGCGGACCAGGCTGCCGTTCAGGCTCAACAAACCGACCCGGAAACGCGAGCCGTGCGCGCCCGCGAAGCCGGGGAACGCGCGGCAAAAGGTGGCGCGGTCGGAACCGGTGGCGCCGCGCTGGGATTAATCCTCGGCGCGTTAGCCGCGGCCTTCGGCGGTAAGACCGGGCAGCGTTACCCAGTGCGTGAAGTTCACGAGACGACTGTGCCACGGAAAAGCTGAGAGGCGAGAAGCCGGAATCTTTCGATCGCACCGCGCCGGCGTTAGACTCCAAGAACGTCTGACCCTGCGGCTGCTAGCTTTTCCTGGAAGAAGGCTCGTGGCCGGGCAATTTCAGCCGGCCCGTGCGCAGGGTGAGTCGGGCATCGAGTAATTGCGTTAGCTGATCGGCCAGCCGCGTGAAGAGCGACCGCAACGTGTCGATTGCCCGCTCCAGTGATGTTGGTTAGTGTCTCCCCCCTGCATGCGCAGGACAGGACTACATCGCCAAATCGGAATGTGCCGTCGAACTGCGCGCCACCGGCAGAGCGGGCCGTAATGCTGCTGCCAGCACTTCGGCGAATTGCGCTGGCGCAAGTGCGAAGCGCAGGAAAATTACCGCCGGCCATACCATGTCAACCGAGTGCAACCATTCACACGCGCCGGCCAGCTTCACTCGCGCCTTCGCCGTGGGTGTGGCGCTCAACACCGCCTACATCGGGTTCGAAGTTGGTTACGGCATTATCGCGCATTCACTCGCGCTCATCGCTGACGCCGGCCACAACCTGAGCGATGTCCTCGGCCTTCTCCTCGCCTGGGCTGCGAGCGCCATGGCCCGCACGCGGCCGACGAAACGCCGCACTTACGGATTGCGCGGCAGCTCCATTCTGGCCGCCCTTTTTAACGCCATCCTCCTGCTCATCTCAGTTGGCGCCATCGCATGGGAAGCTATCCAGCGGCTGGGTACACCGCCGCTGGTCTCGGGAAAAATCGTTATCGGTGTTTCCGCGGTTGGGATTCTCATCAATACCATCACCGCATGGATGTTCGCCGCCGGGCGCAAAGGCGACCTGAATATCCGCAGCGCCTTTCTTCACATGGCAGCCGATGCCGCCATCTCCGCCGGCGTGGTTCTCGCCGGTATCGCCATTGTCTTCACCGGACAACGCTGGATCGACCCGCTGGTCAGCCTCGCCATCTCCGCCATCATCGTCTGGGGCACCTGGGATTTGCTGCGCGAAGCGGTCAACCTGGCCCTGCAAGCGGTGCCGCGGCAGATCAATCCCGATGCCGTGCAGCAATACCTCCGCGCGCTACCGGGAATCGCGGAGGTGCATGACCTTCACATCTGGCCGATGAGCACCACTGAGACCGCCATCACCGCGCACTTGATCAAACCTGACGGATCGATCGATGACGCGCTTCTTTGCCGGGTAAAAGAGGAGCTGCACACGCGCTTTGCCATCAGTCATGTCACCATCCAGTGTGAGTGCGGTGACAGCGCCTACCCATGTGAGCAGGAACCAGAACACATCGTCTAGTTTCGATCTGCAACCTATCTTAACCGGAACTCTGGTCGAACTACGACCTCTTAGCCCAGGCGATTTTGAATCTTTGTTCGCGGCGGCGAGTGATCCAAAGATCTGGGAACAACATCCCCAGTCGGATCGGCATACGCGTGAAGTATTCCAACGCTACTTTGATGGCGCCATTGAATCGAAAGGCGCCTTCGCCATAGTCGACCGGAAGTCAGGTAGAATCGTTGGTAGCTCGCGATACAGCCACTTGGATGAGGTTGCCGGAGAAGTAGAGATAGGATGGACATTCCTGGAGCGCGCATTCTGGGGCGGGCGGTACAACCGCGAACTGAAGTCGCTCATGCTCGAGCACGCCTTTCGCTTTGTTGGCCGGGTGTTGTTTGTCGTCGGTGAAAGCAACTTCAGATCGCAAAAGGCGCTGGAGAAGATCGGCGCGAGCTTTCTCAGGAAAGAGGAGCGGCGCGAACCTGGCGGGAAAGTCCAGCGCAACGTTATCTACCTTATCACGCGCGCAGAGTTGTAGCTGCCGTCCGTCCCCGGCGGCAAGGTAGGTTGTGCGCCGCCAGCGCACCACGTTCTGCCGCCGACGACAGCGGCAGCTACAACGGTTCACTGCAATCGGCTAAAGAGCACCACAACGTAGGTAACTAAAATACCGGCGATAACTACTGCCGCCAGCTTATGGTACCACTCACTCGTGAAGAGGATCCCGCTGATGGCGAAAGCGATGAAGGCCAGATGAAACGCCAGGTTCAAAGGCTCTGGCAGCGCATGATTAAGAACAAGGTCACGGCATATGCTCAGGAGCAGCATGGCCACGCAAAGACTGAAGAAGTGACGGCGCTGCTCGAAGTAATGGGTGCGCAGATTTACTTCACGTTCCAGGACGAAGTCGGGATAGATGAGCCCGGTGACCAGGTAGAGAATGATTACCTGCGCGAGTAGGACGGCGAAGGCGACGAAATCCCAGGTGTGACGGTTGCGCAGGCTGAACATCGCCCACCAGGTTTGAGCGCTGATCAGGAGAAAAATGACGGCCCACCATTGCACCGGCCAGAATGGCCGCACCCGCGACCGCGTGAGCATGCAGCCACGCATGCCGATGAGGATTTGCGCCACCGCCAGCCCGACGATGATGGACAAAAGAACGGAGAGATAGCCGAATTCATCCATGCCGACGCAGAATAGGCACGGGCTTCTCGTTTCGAAATCCTTTTGTCACTGTGCCGGCACCAAGCCGCACATTTGGCCTGCCGGCGCGGTTCGGATCAGGCTGCGAGACTGTCGAGCGCCCGCCGGAGATCGTGAATGTTGAACGGCTTATCCAGCATCACGTGCACATCCATTTGCTCGTACTCTTCTCGCACGGCCGCTGAAAGGTGCGCCGATAAGACCATGATCTTCCCGGTAAAATTGCGCTTACGCAGCTCGCGCACCAGCTCGAGGCCGCTGCGGAAGGGCATCTTCTGGTCGGTGATGACGATGTCGTACTCGGCAGAATCCTCCGTTAGCCTGGCCAGCGCGTCGTCACTGTCATTCACGCCCGTGACATCGTAATTCGGCCCCCCGAAAATGAAGCGCATCGACTCCGTGATCGACGGCTCATCATCCACGGCGAGAATTTTGAGGGCGTTCTCCATGGCAGCTGGGCATTTTAGGAGCATCGTCTGTGCCTGATCTGGCGCATTTCGTCCCAAGCCGGCGTGCCTTAACTCAACGCTTGATCGACAGCCGGGGGAAAGATTTCGCCCACCTCTCCCTCGAGGCGAAGAGTGACACAGTCGAGATCGTCATGATCAGTGGCGCCGCGATTGATGATCACGTACGGCTTCCCCCGCCGTGCCGTAGTCGATGGGAAGGAAGCCGCCGGATAAACCGCTAAAGTCGAACCAAGCGCCACGACGAGATCAGCGTCTGCGGCGGCTTGTGCGGCGCGCTCCAGTTCGGCGGGGTCAAGAGCCTGGCCAAAGGAAATTGTCGCCGGCTTAAGGAAACCGCCGCATTGACAAAGCGGAGGGCGGCGCGTGCCCGCGAAGTATCGGAAGTGGGGCTCGGGATCACCACGCCAATGGCAGCTCTGGCATTCCACCTGCGCATTTGTGCCGTGTAGCTCTACCAGCCGCTGCGCGCTCGTCCCGGCGCGCGTGTGCAGTCCGTCGATGTTCTGCGTCACGACACACACCAACTTGCCCGCTTCTTCGAGGCGCGCGATGGCATGATGAACGGAGTTCGGCTGCGCGCGGTGGAACGCATCCCAGCCTTCCAGCTTGTAATCCCAATGCTCAATCCTCGCTGCTTCCGATGACATGAATTCGTCGAAGTAAACCGGCCGGCGCCGTGTCCAAACGCCCTGCGGGCCGCGGAAATCGGGGATGCCGCTCGCGGTAGAAATACCTGCGCCGGTGAAGAGCAATAGCTTGGTCGAAGCGTGAAGGTAGCTAGCGAGTGTCACGAGTTGCGGCGGGGACAGCGTAGCTCAGGGCGGCGGCGGCTGATCGGAGTTGCCAACAGACTCGCTGTCCGGCAGCTCTCCAGCGGGCGAGGGCATCGGTGATGCGGGGCGCTTTCGCGGCTTACGGGAACGCCTGGGATGCGGCGTGGCGGAGCTGGCGGAGTCGGATGCCTGCGACGGTTCCGGCGTTGGCGACGGCAAAGGCGGGAGTTTGCGCATCCACGGATGTCTCTGCACTTGGATCGGCACAGTCGGGACGGGATGCCGCTTGCGGTATTCTTTCACGCAAACGCCGACGAGGATCATGGCCATGACGAAGGCAACGACGCGTTTTTCTTCGGGGGTAAGGACGAAGAGATTCACCGGCTTCCGTGGATCGCGTGGTCGGCAGTTGCCGCCGAGGCGCGTGTGAGCAGGAGGAAAAAGAGCAGCGCTGCGCAGAGGCGCATGCGGTGTTGATAGACACCGGCGAGTGAAAAGGCGAGGGACAAATTCTCCGAGCGTGTAGCAACACCTGCTGCTGACGAAGGACGGCAGCTATAACCGGATGATCCGGCAACTCATGGTCACGGGTCGTTAGGTGTGATCAAGTTCGCCTGATCTGCTTCGGGACGACCGGAGAAATACAGAGCCACCGCTGACATCAGGCCGAAAAACAGCAATTGCGCGAGTAGCAGCGTCGCGCCGCCGGCGTGCTGAATGAGGTGAAGGTCGAACCGGGCAAAAACGTTGAGCGCGACGTCGGAACCCATAACGAGGAGTGCCATGGCCAGGCCCGCGCGAGGTCTCGTGAGCAGGAGAACGGCGGCGATGAAATCGAGGATGACCAGGGCCGTCCAATAGCAGTTCAGTGGCAAAGGCGCGGAGTGGTAGGGGAGCCAGCCGTGGTGCCACATGTCGCGCGCGTGCAGAAGACAGGCGGCGAAGAAGCAGGCCGAGAAACAAACGAACAACGGCTTCGAGAGCAGTGCTGTTGGAGCGACTGCGCTCGAGGCGCGCGGAGAAGCGGCTTCACCTTGCTCGCTTTGGATTTGTTTGCAGCGCCGGCGGATGGCCCAGAGCTCCCGCAGTTTGCTCCATGTTGTCTCCTTCACCATCGGCTTGTACGATGCGCAGAGAAGCAGTGCTGGCAAATCCGCGCCGCCACCAGGTGGTCGCGGCGCTTGGTTTCACGAGCAGGGCCAAGGCTGTAGCGGTCGTGCTGTTGAAATCTTCGTTGCTCTCGTTTCGTCATTTCTGTTCACTGCTGCATGGCAGACGTGGAGGTGAGTATGCAGAAGAAGTTTAAAGCGTTGGCCGAAGGCGCGGGGCCGAATAACGCCTGGTGTTTTATCGCCATGCCTTTCGATGCGGCGAAGTTATGGGGAACGCGCGGGCGCATCGCGGTGAAAGGGACGATCAATGGCTTTCCTTACCGTACTAATATCCAGCCGATGGAAGGGCGACATCTCCTGACCTTCAACAAGCAGCTGCAAGCCGGCGCCAAAGCGAAAGCGGGCGACACCGTTTCTGTGGTGATGGAGCGCGACTTGGAAGAGCGGACGGTGGAGGTTCCGCGGGAGTTAGCGATTGCTTTTCGCCGGAACAAAAGGGCGAGAACGCTTTGGGACAAACTCGCGTTCACTCATCGCAAGGAGTTCGCGCAATGGATCGGTGGCGGCAAGCAGGAGGAAACCAGAAAACGCCGCGCGGCCAAGGCGCTGACGATGATTTTGGAGAAAGAAACGATTTCCTGAACTGCGGGCAAAGCGATCAGCAGCCGGCTTTTGCAAGCGGCTGAGTTAGCCAGGCAAAGCTAATCGTTTCTGTGTGATATGTACGGCATGGGAAGCTATCAGCTTCCCCAAAATGCGCTGATGCGAGAGAACCTGCGAACTCCGCCTCGTTCAGCTATCGCCACGGCGCGCAGTAACGCGCTCGCCCGAAGACCCGGTGATAGGCGTAAACCCGGACCGGCGCCACGTAATAACGCACCGCCGGGTAGACGACGACGCGAACCGGCGGCGGAGCGTAGTAGACCGGTGGCGGTGGCGGCGCATAACTGTAGGCCGGCGCCTGAGCGCTGTTATCGATCACCATCTCGGTGCCCGCATTTGAACGTGGAGCGAAGGCAAAACCGAATGCCAGGATTGCTAATGCGATCGGACGAAACTTGGTTCCCATTTTTGAATCCCTCCTGTTGTTTGTTTGGATTGAACCGGCCGGTGCGCCCTGAAGTTGCAAAGAGCAAATGACTGCCAGCGCGACACACGCTGTTAATTGGCCAGCTTGTCCGCGGCCGCGCAGCTCCTCAGCCGGGGTCGGTGCTTGCGGCACGAATCAGCAGGGCATACGAGTATTTTCTCATGCTTGAGCTGAGACCGACTTGCGAAAACTGTAACAGGCAGCTCCCGCCTGATTCGCTGGAGGCGCGGATTTGCTCGTTTGAGTGCACCTTTTGCGCGCGGTGTGTCGAGCAGGTGCTGGATAATGTCTGTTCCAATTGTGGCGGCGGTTTTGTCCCGCGACCGATTCGGCCGGCGCGCAATTGGCGGGATGGCAATTTCCTCGGAACATATCCCGCCAGCACGATTGTCAGGCAGCGGCCCGTGGATTCCGCCGCCCACAAACGCTTTGCCGGCGCGATTACGTCAATTCCTCCGGAGAAGCGCTAATCGCAACGGGCTCGTTGGCGCTTTGGAAACACGAAAGCTCCCCGCGCAAGCGGCTATCTCAGCTCGAATTCGCCGCAGTCGAAAGCCATCATACGATTGACGCCAGCGATGGAAAAACGGCGGCTCGTGGCATCAGTTTCGATGTGAACAGTTACGCCGCCGTTTTCACCTGGTGCCACCGATACGCGCTTCACTCCTGGAGCTTGCGTCATTGTCAGCAACGGAAGTCCGTCCACCGTTTTTAGCAGCACATCTTCATCATCGATCCCGCCCATGAGTTGAATGGTGGGCCGTTCGCTTTTCTCCAGCGGGTTCGCCATTAGCCGGACCTTCACCGCCTGTTGCTCCGGCGCGGGCGTGGCCTCAGCGGTGATTTCTTGAACTTTCATTGGCGCGACGAGAAAGCCGCGCGCGTGGTAAGTGCCGGGCCAGAGCTCGTATCCGAAATCATCTTTTCCATCCCATTTCGTGACGAGCGCGTCGGGGCCGGCGGTGAAATCGTCGAAACTCGCTTCCTGATGGAGCACGCGCACGAGTTGATCGTTCTCATCGTAAATCCCGAGGCTGATGGTGCCTTCGAGCGGCGGCGGGACGAAGCTAATGCGGATCGAACGCGATGGCGTGGATGATGCAGCGGGCGTCGCCGCCGGCTCCTGCGCGAAAGCGACAGCGGCCGTGAATAGGAGCGCGTAGTTAAGTTTGGTCATGCGGAGCGGAGTGCCGCCACTCCAGGTGCGGCAAGAGATTATCGCGCTCTTCACATTGCGCGAGAAAATCCAAATCGGCATCTCCGTTTTCGAGCATGGCGGCCAAACGATGGAAGCGCGCGACATGATCGCGAACGCGCCGGCCCGCGTATTCAGCGCCGGTGCCGTTGCGAATGTGAAACGGCCAATCGCTCGCCTGTGCCAGGAGAAGCTCGCGTGAGAGTTGGGCCAGAATGCGCTCCTGCTCGCGCGAGAGGTGATGCGCGTGCGCGTTCGCCAGCGCGGTCATGCGCTGGTTTGCGGCGAAGAGCTGCGGGTAAATCCAGGCGCATTTCTCATCGAGCCAGGTGTCGAGAAAACCGCCATCGCCCCAGCTGGAGGCAGCGGGTTGGACGATTTGCAGCGGTGGATCACTTCGGAGGAAATCGCTCGGCGTGCTCAACGGCAAACCTTTTGCCGCTGCAATACGTGCGACCTGTTCGAGAAACACCGGACCTTCGAACCACCAGTGGCCGAAGAGTTCCGCGTCAAACGGCGCGATCAGAATCGGCTGCTCGCCACCGGCGTTCTGCAAAGTGGCGATGCATTGCTCGACGAAATGGTGTGCGTGGCCCCGGGCGCTTTCTTCCGCGACGGCCGGTTCGTAAAACTGCTTGGCGCCGTCACCGCCAGTGACGCGATAATATTTGACGCCGGTGAATTGGCCAGGGGCGTGGGGCAGCGGCGCAAGTTCCTCGGCAGTCAAATCGAAGCCGATGTCGCAATAGAAATCGCGATACGTTCCGTCCCCGGGATAGCCTGATTTCGCATCCCAGATTTGGCGGCTTGCCCGCGCATCGCGCGCGAACCCCGCTGGACCAGCTGGAGTGAAACATGGTGATTGTGCGCCGAAACGCGCGGGTGGTCGCGCCAGCTCAAGCGCGTGGGAATCGACAACGAACCAACGGATGTTTTGCGCCTGGAGCAGCCTGTCGATTCCCGGTGCGTAGGCGCATTCCGGCAGCCAGAAACCCGCGGGCTCGCCGCCGAATGTATCGCGATAGAAGTCGCACCCGATCGCGATCTGCGCGCGTGCTGAAGCTGGCGTTTGTTGGAGGATAGGCAGGATAGCGTGTGTCGCCGCCGTCGCGATGAGCTCGAGCGCGCCGTCGTCGCACAGCTGTCGAATGACAGCGAGGAGATCACAATTCCACTCTTCGACAAACGTCCGCTGTGTCTCGGCGAAGAACTGGCGATACCATCGCGAAAGCGGCAACAGACCCGAATCGCTGCGTTCGCATTCGCGTTCCGCCAGCGCGATGAGCGATTCGAGGTGGCGAAGGTAGCGCCGACGCAGGAGTCCGTCACTCAGCATCGAGCCGAGGGTGGGTGAAACCGAGAGCGTTAACTTGAACGGGACGTGCTCCCTGCAAAGCCGCTGCATCGTGCGCAACAGCGGCACGTAGCTTTCAGTGATGGCCTCGAAGAGCCAGCGTTCTTGCGCGCACTGCTCCTGCTCAGGATGGCGCACGAACGGCAAGTGCGCGTGCAAGACGAGCGCGAGCGAGCCCTTCGCAATCCCGGTCATCCTGAGTGAAGCGCAGCGGAGTCGAAGGATCCCGCGGAAGTTATCTCACAGCTTTCGCGGGGGGAACTCTCGACTTCGGTCGGGATGACCGCAACGGTGATTACAAAGTCCGGCAGAAATCCTGAAACCGATCCAGCCCCTTCTTGATCAGGTCGATGCTCGTGGCGTAGCTCAAGCGCACGGTGCGATCGTCGCCAAAGGCCGCGCCGGGCACGACCGCGACATTCGCTTTACTCAAAAGCCGATCGGCAAAATTTTGTGACGTCAATCCGAGCTGGCTGATGTTGACCAGCACATAAAACGCGCCCTGCGGCTTGACCGCAGTGATGTTCGCGATTTTCGAAATGCGATCGTACATATAATTGCGCCGCATATCGAACTCCTCGCGCATGTCGGCGATGGGTTGCTGGTCGCCTTTGAGCGCGGCCAGCGCACCTTTTTGCGCGAACGAGCACGGATTCGCGGTGCTATGGCTCTGGATGGAATCGACCGCTTTCGCCACCGCCTCGGGCGCGGCCAAGTAACCCAGCCGCCAACCCGTCATCGCGTAGGATTTGCTGAAACCATTGACGGTGAGCGTGAGGTTGTAAGCGTCTTTGGAAAGCGAGGCGATGCTGACGTGCTTCGCGTCATCGTAAACGAGCTTCTCGTAAATCTCGTCCGCCAAAATGTAGATGTCTTCCGCCGCTGCGATTTCCACGATCGCTTCCAGCTTCTCGCGCGTGTAAACCGAGCCACTTGGATTATTTGGCGAATTCAAAATCAGCATCTTCGTGCGCGGCGTCATCGCGTTTTCAAAATCTTCCGCGCGCATTTTCCAGCCGTTGCGTTCGCTCGTCGGAATGATGACCGGCTCCGCCCCCGCGAGCCGCACCATGTCAGGATAACTGACCCAGTATGGCGCGGGAATGAGGACCTCGTCACCCGGCTGGCACGTCGCGAGAATCGCGTTGTAACAGGCGTGCTTGGCGCCGTTGCTCACGATGATCTGCGTCGGTTTGTAGCTGAGTCCGTTATCAGTCTGCAGCTTTTCCGCGATGGCCTGGCGCAGCTCGGGAATACCGGAACTGGGCGTGTATTTCGTAAAACCATTTTGCAGCGCGGTGATGGCCGCCTGCTTGATGTGATCGGGCGTATCGAAGTCGGGTTCGCCGGCGCCGAAACCGCACACGTCGATGCCCTCGGCCTTCATCGCTTTCGCCTTGGCGTCGATAGTGAGAGTAAGCGAGGGGGTCATTTGCGAAGCGCGAGCTGAGATTTCCATGTCAGTAGTAGTCATAGTTGGTTTTCCTCGGAATAAAATCGTTCAATAAGCGGCTTAAAATTGTTCTCTTCCACCTGCACGATGCGCATCTCGCGCAAGGCGTTCTCGGCCGAATCCGACGCATGCGCCGCGTTCACCATGATCGACTGGCCAAATTCTTTTCTGATTGAACCCGGAGGCGCTTTGCTCGGATCAGTCGGGCCGAGAACTTCGCGGATTTTCCGCACCGCCTCCTCGCCCTGATACACAATCGCGATGCACTTCTCCGTGCCGGGCTCCGTTTTTTTTTCCGGCGCGATCGCACTCGGCCGCGCGCCCGCCATGAACTCGACAATGTCTTCCCATGCCGCGCGTCCCTTTTGCGCGCCAAGTTTTTCCTCGAGCACGGGCAAAACCGGCCCGTAAAACTCCTCCGCCTGAGCCACACTCATGCGGTGAACTTTGAACCCGATGATGTAGAGGCCGGTGCGCGAGAAAACATCGATCACCCCACCGGGGCGCCGGCTTGGAAATTTGAAATTGTCAGGCTTGATCAACACCAGCGTCTTCTCGATTTTCGCGCCTGCCGGGTACTGGATGACGTTATCGAGAATCCCACCGTCGTTAGCTGAAAACTCCGCCCATAGTTTCAGGTCGCGCTCAGCCTGCTCCGGCCGGATCGCCGTCAGCACCGCCGGCTCGAAGTAAGCCACTTTGCCGCTCTCGTCCGTGATGTAATCGCCAAAGGTATCGCGGATCGTTTCGCCGCTGGTGCGCTCGTTTACGATATGGCCGACGGCGTGCAACGTTTTCGCCACCGCATCATCGCCGCGGAAAACGAGAAACATCACGCGCGGTCGCTGACCCTGCATCGTGGCGGTGAAATTGCGAAGCACGTAGGCGCGCAGCAGTTCCTGCGTAGCGCGATGCCGCGGGTCCGTTTCGGTCACGATCGTTTCCGCATAGCGGCGCGTCAGTTCTTCGCTCGGCGCGAACATGCGCGCCGCCACGATGTCGAGCCCGGTGCGCGAGATCAGCCGCGAGACGATTCCCCCAGTGCGCGATTTGCGCATCGAGTAAGGCGTAACGATGGCGTAGGAAAGTTCGGGCATAATTTGCTCCGGCGGCTCTGATCAAACCGCCTTGCGCAGGTGAAATCGAAGTCGCCCGAGTGGGTGGAAATTGCTGCGGGCAGCGCGCGCGTCAAATTTTTTCGGAGC
>QHBL01000071.1 GCA_003244125.1 Chthoniobacterales bacterium | reverse complement strand
CGAAACAATCGCGTTAGCTCTTCTTCGCTGTAACTGTTGATGATCTCGCCGGCAGTGAGATCGCCACGCGGATCCATCCGCATATCGAGCGGGCCATTGCGCATCAGGCTGAAACCTCGTTCGGCATTCTCCAGCTGCCGCGAGGAAACGCCGAGGTCGAGAATCGCGCCGCCGGTTCCGGTAATGCCAAGCTCATCGAGCACGCGATCGGCGTGGCGAAAGTTCGCCTGCCGCAGCGTCACGCGATTACCGAACTCGGCCAGGCGCTCCTGTGCTTCCGCGATCGCGTCCGGATCTTGATCCAGCCCGAGGACGTCGGCGCCGGTTTTCAAAATCGCTTCCGCGTGGCCGCCGCCGCCGCAGGTCGCATCGAGAATGAGCGAGGCAGCGCGCGGCGAGAGCAGCTCGATCGCTTCGCGCACCATGACCGGGCGGTGGTAAATGAATTCCTCGCGATCCTGCGCTTCATCCTCGAGCACGAGCGGCCCGGTGGAAAACCAGATGGCGCGTTCAAAGAGCAAAGCGTTCATGGCTGGAGCACAGTGCGTCCGCGCCTATGTGGAGAGCGGGCGTCGCGCCTGCTCGATGGTTTGCACGCGTGTGATCGCCAGGCGAGACGCCCGGCGGCCGCACAGCCGAGACGGGCTGTGCTCCGGCGATCGTGCTTCGAATCGAGCCTCATAATCCAATCACGTTCGCGACGTGTTGATAGGTGGTGGTTTCTTCCGCGTGCGCTTTCTTCCAGCGCGCCACATTCCAAATCTCGAAGCGGCCCCGCCCGCCGATGAGCGCGACTTCGCCTTTGAGTCCGACCTGGCGGCAAAGATCGTCGGGCAAAACGAGCCGGCCCTGTTTGTCAGCGCTGCCGTGCTGCGCGCGTGAGTGGAGCTGCCGCAAAAAAACGCGGCGCTCGCGCGCGTTGACGCCGGAGCTGTTTTCGACCGAGGCGCTCATGCGATCGAACTCCTCCGGCGGCATAACGATGAGGAACTGATTGGTAGAATCAGACAGGAGAATGAATTCCTCGGTCTGGTTACGCCGCCAGCGTGAGGGAATGGTGATGCGGTTCTTCTCGTCGATCGCGTGACGGAACTCGCCGGCGTAGAGAGGCTGGAGCGGCGCGGAATTTTGCATGAGCGAGCGGGACAGGTGTCCACCTTAATCCACTTTCAACCACTTTTAACCACCACAGCCCATTGTGGTCAATGCCTTTCTCTAACTTTTCACCATCTTTTTTCTCCGCTATGGTGGCCGCTGCATCATGCGTCTCTTTTTCGCCGCCGTTTTGCTCTTCATCGTTCTCGGCGGCAGCTCCGCCTCAGCACAGGAGGCGGGTGGTGAGGTGCGCGTCAGTGTCGTCATCAACCCCGACGGCTCGCGCAGCACTTACCAAACAGACGCGACCAACCACAAATCCGTGGCCACGACAAGAACCACCGACGGAAAGATGCGTGAAAAAATCAATTATGATCTCGATGAAAACGGCCGCTTCATCCGCGGGCAGGTGCTTGGTCCGAAAGGCGAGTTCCGGTTTGTCGCTCAATACAAATACGACGCCAGCAATCACCTGAGTGAAGAGGTGCGCGTCGATAAAGAGGAGAACGTCGTGGGCAGGATTGTCTTTCAATACGACGCCGGCGGCCACCAGACCGGCTACACCGTTTATGATGGAGCCGGAAAAATCCTGGGCCAGACCGCGCCGGCAAAGTCGCCGCCGCCGAAGCGGAAGTAATTGCTTCAAGGGAAAAAGCGCGCTACAAGAACATCTCATTCTGAGCTGACGTCATCCCGAGCGCAGTCGAGGGATCCCGAGGCGCAACCTTTAAGGTAACTTCCGCGGGATTCTTCGACTCCGTTTCACTTCGCTCAGAATGACAGGAGCAAAACTGTGATCGAATACCTCCAGAAGGGCGGGCTGTTGATGTGGCCCATCCTGATCTGCTCGATCATCTCCATCGCAGTCTTTGCCGAGCGGCTGTTTTATCTGCATCGCGCCACCATTCACGTGGGCGAATTCCTCAAAGGTTTGGCCAATTTGATTCGGCGGCGCAATTTCGCCGAAGCGTTGCACGAGTCGGCGGGAACGCCGGGGCCGGTGGCGCGAGTGATTCACGCCGCGATCATCCGGCATGATCTGCCGCGGGCGGAGTTGCGTGAGATCGTGCAGGAAGCGGGGCAACTGGAGGTGCCGAAGCTCGAGCGCTTCCTCGGCGTGCTCGCGACGCTGGCCTATCTCACGCCATTGCTTGGCTTGCTCGGCACGGTGGCGGGAATGATCGAAGCCTTCGGCGTGATTGCGTCGAATGGAGGTTACGCCACCGTGACGGAACTCTCGGCCGGCATTTACAAAAGTCTCCTCACGACGGCGGCAGGACTCGTCGTGGCAACTCCGACCTTCGTCGCCTACAGCTATCTCTCCTCGCGCGTGAACATGATGATGCACGACATGGAACGCGCGGGCATTGAAATCGTGCATTTGCTCACGGAAACGGAGCCGGAGAGCGGGATTATTTCGTTTCAGCAGCCGGTGGAGAAAAGGCAACGTGAATAGTAACTGGTGACTAGTGAATCGTGTTCCGGCTATTCACTAGTCACCAGTCACCATTCACACGTCGATGAAACTCGAGCGCACGAAACACTACCCATTCGGCTGGCTCCTCCTTTTCCCACTGCTCGACGTCATGTTCCTCATGATCTTCTTTCTCCTGCTAAGTTCGAACTTTGTTTTACAGCCGGGGATTTCCGTCAGCGTGCCGTTCTCCAAGTTCGTGCTCGCGCCGCCAGTAAAATACCAAATCATCAGCATCACCCACGGCGCGACGGTTTACTTCCGCGACCAGAAGATCGGCATCGATGAACTCGGGCCCCAGCTGGAGGCGGCGCGCAAGGAAGGCCGCTCGATTATTATCAAAGCGGACAAAGCGACGCCGTATGAGACGGTGATCCGCGTCGCTAATCTAGCGCTCGAGCACGGCGTGCCTTCCGTTGCGCTCGCGACCGCTCCGCCGAAATGAACGCCGCGGCCGCGCCGCTTCTCTTTGACTGGCCGGCGCCGGAGCATCGGCGCCGCGCGCTCGTCGTGTTCGTCGTGGCCTCGCTCCTTCTGCACGCGTTTTGTTTCTACATCTTTCAAATTGTCTATCCGCCCGCTGTGGCGTTGCTGCCGCCTCCGGCCCGAGTCAGCATCATTTCGCCGGACGATCCCGAGTCGGTGGCGTTGCTCCGCTGGGTGGAAGCGGAGGACCCGGCGCTGGCGACGACGACCCAGCGCCCGTCGAGTTATCGCCGGCTTGCTTTGCCGGAGCTGGCGCACATTCCTTCCTACGCTCAACACAAACCGGCGCTCCGAACGATTCCCGAAACGGCGCCCGACCTCAGCATTCCCAGCTCGGCGGCAATTGGCAGCATGCCGCGAAAACGACCGCTGCTGGCGTTGCCATTGATGACCAGGAAAACGTCCGCCGTTTTTGCCGAAGGCGCAAAACTTGGCGCGCCGGTGTTTCCGGACTTCACCTTCCGCCTCAGCCGGCCCGATGCGCCCGCTAACACGCGTTATCGTCTCGCCGTCGACGAGAACGGCGTAGTTCGCTTTTGTTTCCTCGCCACATCATCGGGCGATCCGCAACTGGACGAGCAGGCGCGGCAATTTCTCCTCCTTTGCCGTTTTCCAGCGCGCGAGAAACCGAAGCCGCTGCTCTGGAGCATGGCAACGATTCTTTGGGGCAATGATTTCGCGCCGCTGGAAAATTCCAAACTCGCGCCGTGATCCGGGTCAGTCTTTCCGCGCTGGTCACGATTTACCTGCTGCTTTTCCTTGCGGCGGTTTTTCTCGTCTGGTTAAGTAGCGAATGGAACCGGCGGCGGCGCGAACGAAAGGCTTTTCGCTACCGGCTGCGC
>QHBL01000345.1 GCA_003244125.1 Chthoniobacterales bacterium | reverse complement strand
ACCACGCCGCCATCGCCCCCCGCGCCCGGCAAGAGCACGAAATGAATCCGCCGGAGCCGCCTACAAATCCCGAGCCGACGCGACGGCACCAGGGCATGGATTATAGCGAGACCAAAGAAGTCCAGCAGGTGCACGCCGCGATCCAGCGGGAAAAACAGGAGCCGCGCGTCGGCCTCGAGCCGCTCTCCATCTGGCTCATCGCCATCTATGCCATCGCCATTTTCTGCGGCGGCGCCTACCTCGGCCGCTTCTCCGGTTCGTTTACCGCTGAAGCACTCGACCCGCCGGTGCATCCTGCGCATCAGTTGCCTCCGGGCGCAACGCCTCCTCCGAGTGGTGGAGAAATGACCGCGGCCGAGCGCGGCAAAAAGATACGGTCGGCCAACTGCGCCACATGTCATCAGGCCAACGGCCAGGGCGTCGCCGGTCAATACCCGCCGCTGGCCGGCTCCGAATACGTTATCAACGGCACGCGACGGCCCGCCATGATCGTGCTCAAGGGACTCGAAGGGCCGCTCACGGTGAAAGGCTCGCATTTCGGCACCGCCGTGATGCAGCCATGGGAGAAAACATTGACCGACGCCAAAATCGCGGATGTCCTCACCTACGTTCGCAGTGATTGGGGAAACAGCGCTTCGCCTGTGACGGCCGAGCAGATCAGCGCCTTGCGCAAGGAACTCGCCGCTCATCCCAGTTCTTTCCACGAAGCCGACCTCCAGGCGATTCCCGCCGATGTGAACCTGCCCGGTGGCGAAGCAACGCCGCAAAATGCCGGCGCGCCGCCGCAAGGCTCCGCCCCGCCCGCAACTCCCGGCGCGCAACCGCCGAAGCCGTAACCCTGTAGCGGTGGTCTATGACCGCCGAACACTTCACTCCACGGCCACAATCGGCGGCACAGAGCGCCGCTACAGAAGCTGCAAATGAAAAACTACTGGCTCGTTAAACAGGAACCCTCCGCCTATTCCTGGGACGATTTCGCCCGCGATGGCAGAACCAGCTGGACCGGCGTCCGCAATTTCACCGCGCGGAATAACCTTCGCGCCATGGAGGTGGGCGACGAAGTTCTCTTCTACCATAGCGTGAGTGACAAAGCTGCCGTTGGCATCGCTAAAGTGATTCGCGCCGCGTACCCGGATAAAACGGCGAAAGAAGGCGACTGGAGCACAGTCGATCTGGCGCCGGTCAAACCGCTGAAGCGACCCGTCACGCTCGAGCAAATCAAATCCCATCCGAGCTTGAAAGCCATTTCCCTCGTTCGCCTGTCCCGACTTTCCGTGCATCGGTTGAGCGGCGACGAATTTCGCGAAATCATCGCGTTATCGAAACATTGATGGAAGCTGAGCGCGACCGCCGCGGAACCTCGCTCGTCATCATGTTAGCGGCGGCGACCGTGCTCGTGCACTGGCTCGTCGGCCACCGCTACGGCTTTCATCGCGACGAGCTCGCCACCTTGGACGACGCGCGCCACCTCGCCTGGGGCTACGTCGCCTATCCGCCGGTAACCCCATTCTTCGGCTGGCTGGCCCTGCACCTTTTCGGAACTTCCCTCGCAGGGTTTCGATTCTTCGCCTCGCTGGCTGGGGGCGTTGCAATTGTTCTCACCGGTCTGATGGCACGTGAGCTGGACGGAAGGCGCAGCGCGCAGATTTTCGCCGCTGCCGCCGTAACGCCGCTCGCGCTCGTCATCGGCAGCCTCATGCAATACGTCGCCTTCGATTATCTCGCCTGGGTGGCGGTCTCGTATTTCATGCTCAAACTTTGCCGCACGCGCGACACACGATGGTGGGTCGCCGTCGGCGCCGCCATCGGCTTCGGGATGCTTAGCAAGTACAGCATCCCGTTCCTGGTCGCCGGCATTGCTGTTGGAGTTCTCGCCAGCGATCTCCGCCCGCAATTGCGGAGCAGATATCTCTGGCTCGGCGCTGCGATCGCCCTGCTCATCTTTCTGCCGAATCTCATTTGGCAATGGCGCCACGATTTCATCTACCTCGATTTCGTGCGGCACATTCACGCCCGCGATATCCGCATCGGACGCACCAAAACATTCCTGCCCGACCAGCTCGAGCTCACCGCCGCCGCGCTCCCGCTCGCGCTGGCCGGCCTCTACTTCTATTTCTTCGCCAATGCTGGACGCCGCTTCCGCGTTCTCGGCTGGATGTTCCTCGTCCCGCTGCTGCTATTTATTCTCGCTAAAGGTCGTGGCTATTACCTCGCCCCGGCGTATCCGATGCTCTACGCGGCAGGAGCCGTCATTTGCGAGTTCTGGCTCGAGCGTGTTGGCACTTTCTGGGGGGTGAGCGCGGCCGCGCTCTTCGCCGTGGCGCTCGCCGCGAATGTCGCATTGATGGCGGCATTTTTTCTGCCGCTGGCGCCGGTTCATTCAGCCTGGTGGAACACCGCGGTGAAAATGAATGGCGACCTGCCTGAGGAGATCGGCTGGCCGGAGCTGGCGCAAACCGTGGCGCGAATCCGCGATTCTCTGCCCGCGGCAGACCGTGCGAAGGTGAAAATCCTGGCCGGCAACTACGGCGAGGCGGGCGCCATTAATCTCTATGGCCCTGCTCTCGGCCTGCCGCCCGCCATCTGTCCGACCAATTCGTTTTGGGAGCGCGGTTACGGCGATCCGCCGCCTGAAATCCTCATTGTGCTCGGCAGCTCAGTGGAAGACCTGGGGGACAAATTCGATTCCTGCGAGTTAGCCGGTCACATCACAAATCGCCAGGGCGTCGCCAACGAAGAAACAACAGACCATCCGGATATCTTTCTCTGCCGTCACCTGCGCAAACCGTGGCCGGAAGTCTGGAAAAAGAGTCGCCGCTTCGGTTAATCGTGCATTCGCAAGGGCACGTTTAGCTCGGGTCCGGTTCTGCAATCATTTCCGGATGGAATTTGCGCCAGTAACGTTCCGCCGCCGGCACTGCCATGTAACTCGGGTCGGCATGTTCGTAGTCGTGAACTTCCTCCGCGCTGGCGCCGCCATTGCGCAGATCAGTCGCCTCGTATTCGGCAAACGCGGAAGCGAGCTGCACCTCGTTAGCTCCTTCCCGCAACCGCTCCCGAAACCATTCTGACCAGCGCACCACCCGTTTTTCCAGCGCATCGAGGTGCTGATCTAACGAGGTCTGTACTTTGCCGAAGTGCGGCAGGTAAAGATTTGTCGGTCTTAGCTGTCGGATTTTCTCGATCGACTCACGCCACGATTCAATGTGCAGCTCCGGCGGCACAAACGGCGGAATCGGAGGGCCGTTTCCAATGCGCACCCCGGCAACATCACCGCCGAAGAGGTTCTCCTCCCACGAATAAACGTGGTGATGGCTGGCGTGGCCGGCCGTTTCGATCGCGCGAACTTCCAGCGCGCCGATCCGTACCACAGCATCGTTTTCGACAATGCGAAGGTGTTCCTGCGGAACAGCCGCAACCTTTCCCCAGAGCCGCTCCATCTCATCGCCGAAAAGCCGGCGCGCGGAATTGACCAGCTTCTCCGGATCGAGCAGATGCGGCGCGCCGCGCCGATGCACATAAATAGTCGCGCCGAGCTCAGCGAAACGCCAGGCCGCGCCGGCGTGATCGAAATGAATGTGGCTAAGGAAAACGTGCCGCACATCTTCCGGCCCAAACCCGAGCGCGCGCAGTTCAGTGACAACCTTGTCGAAGGTTGACTCCGCGCCCGCGTCGAACAATGCGAGCCCTTCGCTGGTTTCCACAGCTGTTACAGCGATGATGCCGCACCTCCCCAGATGCTGCGTGTCGATGATGTGAATCACGGAAAGGAATTAGACAGGATTCACACGATTAACAGGGTTGGTTTTCCGGAATCCGGCATAATCCCGTTAATCCTGTCCTCTTTAGCTAGGCAAGCGCATCCGCGAGGACTTCGGCCATGTGTTTCGGACGTCGATTTGACAGCTCAGAAATCTGATGCCGGCAGCTCGTGCCGGAAGCGACGATTGTGGCGTCCGCAGGTTCAGCATAGATCTTCTCCAGCAGCGGCGCGGCCACTTGCAGCGACAGCTCGCGCTTGCGCTCCGTCATGCCGAAGGCGCCGGCCATGCCGCAGCAACCGGTATCGAGCACCTTCGCTCGCCGCCCGGGGATTTTTTCGACCAATTGCGCCATGAATCGCGTTCGCACCAGCGACTTGGCGTGGCAGTGAGCATGGATGGCAACGAACTCCCTTCGCTCGCGGAAAACACTGCTCGGTTCGCCATCGATTGCCTCGTTGACGAATTGCTCGAAAAGAAAGCAGCGCTTCGCCACTTCCTCTGCGTTCGGGATTTTCAGCTCGCGGTAATCATCGACGAACATCGAGTAGCAGGAAGGCTCGAGGAAGAGAATTGGAGTGGTTGAGTATCCGAGGGATGAGAGAAGCCGCACGTTATGATCGGCGAATGCGGTAGCGAGATCGAGGTTGCCCTGGCTGAATGCCGGCCGGCCACAGCATTTGCGCTCCTGAGCTAACGAGGTTTGGTACCCGAGCGCCTCCAGCACCTTCACCGCTGCCTTGCCGATGTGCGGCTCGTTGTAACGCACAAAGGTGTCGTCCCATAGAATCACGCGCTTCTCGTCATCTCGGGCGAAGTCGAGGGATCCCTCAGCGCGTGTATCAAACCAGCGGTCGAATCGTTCGCGCGCGTATTTCGGCAGCGTCCGCTTCGCGGAAAGCCCGAGAGTCTGTTCCATCAAAGCTAGTACTGGTCCGAACTCGAGCATCCCATTGGTGAGCCGCGGGAATGCGCAGCCGAGTTCGCCGAGCAAATCGGGCCGGCTGAGAATCCGCTCGCGCAAACCGAGCCCATACTTGCGATGCGTGGCGTAAAGCAGCTCCGCTTTCAACAGCGCCAGATTCACATTCGACGGGCACTCCGGCGTGCAGCCTTTACACGACAAACAATTGCTCAGCGC
>QHBL01000277.1:1161-7385 GCA_003244125.1 Chthoniobacterales bacterium | reverse complement strand
CCATCAACTGCCCGTAACGCAGCGCCTGCGCGTATGTGATATTGCGTCGATTTTCATACTTCTTTTGTCCGGCGCCGCCGGCGTTCACGTTGGGCGGAAACTTGGCGAACTGGAAAATGTTCGAGCCGAAGAGTGTTAATCCCGTCTCGATCGAATTCTGTAGCGCACCTACTGCCGTCATCACTGAGATAACAGAAAAGACACCGATGGTAATACCCATCATGGTCAATCCCGTGCGCAGCTTATTCGCCCCAAGCGACGACAAAGCCATCGTCACGATTTCACCGAACATGATGCGCGAGCGGCTCGGTTTCATTTCGAAGGTGAATTCACCGCAGAGGACGCAGAGCTCGCAGAGAAGAACTTCATAGGGTGATTCCTTCATTTAAGCCCACGACTGGGCGTCGGATTCCGTGCTTTAGGAGTTGAACGTTGAAATTGATCAGTAGTCCTACCTTGCAGCCAGTCAGTTTGAGGTAGCTGATCAGCTGGGCTTCATGGATCGGGAGCAGTGTTTCGATCGCCTTTAGCTCGAAAAGAAGCGTTTGCGCTACGACGATATCAGCTCGATAGCCGCAATCGAGCGTGACGCCTTTGTAGCGGAGTGGAACCGGCACTTCGCGTTCGAAGGTAATGCCGCGCAAGCCGAGCTCTCGCGCAAGACATAAGCCGTAGCTGGATTCTAACAGACCAGGTCCAAGCGCCCGGTGCACTTCCATCGCGGCGCCGATAACCTCCGCTGTCAGTTTCTTCAACTCCTCTGCGGTGAATTCCTTATTCATATCGCAGCGCCGCCACCGGATCCAGCCGCGACGCCGACCACGCTGGCGCGAAACCCGAGACCAGCCCGGTCGTGACCGAAACGATGACGCTCATGAAAACGAGAGCTAACGAGAAGTGGATCGGGAATGAAGGCAACGCCGCCGCGATGCTGGCGCAAATGAGATAGGCAATGACCAGTCCGATGAACCCGCCGAGTAAACAAAGCGCCGTCGATTCAATCAGGAACTGGAGCAGGATGGTTCGACGCCGCGCCCCCAGCGCCTTGCGCGTTCCGATCTCTTTCGTCCGCTCCTTCACGCTCACAAACGTGATATTCATGATGCCGATTGCCCCGACGAAAAGCGACAATCCGGTGATAAAGAGCCCGGCAACCGCGATGGAGTTCTTCACCGGGTCAAGCGTGCTCTTGAATGCCTGTTGCTCGTTAATGGAGAAATCGTCCTTCTTCTCCGGCGGCAGCGCGCGCACCCGTCGCATCAATCCGGTAAGCTCGTCCTTGGCGTCAGCGAGCCTGGTCTTGTCCCGCACCTTTACCAGAATATCCGACTCACTCTTGGCGCTAAAGTATTTGTTAAAGGCCGGCAACGGCATCACCACCATTGAATCCCAGCTGAACAAGCCGAGGAAGGTCCCCTGCCTCGAGTTAACGCCAAGCACTTTGAATTGCTGTCCATTGATCAGGACATCTTTTCCCACTGGACTTCCGTTTGGGAAAAGCGCGTCAGCCACATCGTAGCCGATGACGCAGACATTCGAGCCATCGCGCGACTCCATCTCGTTAAAGAACCGCCCTTCCTTGCAATCAACGGTTGATGTCAGCACATAGTCCGAAGTCGTGCCCATAACGAAGATGTTGCTGGCTTCATTCGCGCCGTATTTTACGGTTCGGAAGAAGCTCGCGCGCGGGACCGCGATGACCAGATTTGAATCTGGAGTAGCTGCGATCATCCGGTTCAGCTGCCCGGCGTATTCGGTTTTAATCTTCTTCCGGTCGCGATATCTCCACCAATCATTCACCCGCGCCCAGGGCCATTGGTTGACGTAAACGACATCGTCTCCCAGAACCGACATACTGTTGTCGAATCCAGTCTGTATGCCATTGATCGCCGTACCCATTAATGTCACGGCGACGATGCCGATGATCACACCCAGCGCAGTAAGGGCCGAGCGCGTCATATTCGCGCGCATTTGCGACGCCGCGATCTTCCAGCTTTCCGTAATTTCGTAGATGAATCGCCTCACGGCCCCGGACGTTAGCGCGCGACCGCCAATTTACCAGCGACCTTGCGGCGCTTGGCCGACGATTTATATTGCGGATACCGCGCCGCCGTTGCCGAGGCGCACAGCATTAAATTATGGAAACAACAACCCTCGAAGCGCCAGCCCGCCAGCCGACCGCCGAACCCGATTTTCTCCCGCTGCAAGGCACCGATTACGTCGAGTTCTATGTCGGTAATGCCAAGCAGGCGGCCCACTATTACAAAACAGCGTTCGGTTTTCAGAGCCTCGCCTACTCCGGGCCTGAAACGGGAGTGAAAGACCGCGCCAGCTACGCCATTCGCCAGAACAAACTCACTCTTCTTCTCACCACGCCGCTGCGGCCGAACCACCCCATCGCCGACCATATCTACAAGCACGGTGACGGGGTCAAGGTGCTCGCCTTGCGCGTTCCGGACGCGACTTCAGCCTGGCAGGAAACAACCAAGCGCGGCGGCAAAAGCTATCTCGAGCCCACCACTCTTTCTGATAATGAGGGCGAGGTAGTGCTGAGCGGCATTCACACCTACGGCGAGACGGTTCACCTCTTTGTCGAGCGCGAGAAATACCGGGGCGCCTTTATGCCAGGATTTCGCAAATGGGAGACGACTTACAATCCGCCTTCTTCCGGGCTCCTCTATGTTGATCATTGCGTCGGCAATGTCGGCTGGAACCAAATGAACCCATGGGTCAAGTTCTACGAAGAGGTGATGGGTTTCCGCAATATCCTTAGCTTCGATGATAACGACATCTCGACTGAATACTCAGCTTTGATGAGTAAGGTCATGAGTAATGGAAATGGCTATGTTAAGTTTCCCATCAATGAGCCGGCCGAAGGCAAGAAGAAGTCGCAGGTGGAAGAGTATCTCGAATTCTACAACGGCGAAGGCGTGCAGCACGTTGCCATGGCCACAAGCAACATCATCGAGACTGTCACTGATCTGCAACGGCGCGGCGTCGAGTTTCTCCAGGTGCCGACTAGCTATTACGACACGCTGCTCGACAGAGTAGGGCACATCGATGAGGAGCTAAATGCGCTGAAAGGGCTCGGCATCCTGGTCGATCGCGACGACGAAGGATACTTGCTTCAAATCTTTACCAAGCCCGTGGAAGACCGGCCGACGCTCTTCTACGAGATCATCCAGCGCAAAGGCGCAAAGAGTTTTGGCAAAGGTAACTTCAAAGCGCTCTTCGAAGCGATCGAGCGGGAACAATCCGCCCGCGGCAACCTCTAATTACTGTCATGAGCAAAGCCTCTGTCATGTCGAGCGAAGGCGAGACATCTCCAGCTCTGATGCGAGATACCGCCCTTAGCTCAGAATGACACAATAGCAGAAACGAGAACTATGCCTTACTACCAAAAACTCGGCGAGATTCCGCGCAAGCATCACATTTGGTTTCATCGCAACGGCGATCGCCCCACTTATAAGAACGAAGGCATCGCTTACGAGCATGTCTTCACCACCGAAGGATTCAACGAAGCCTTCTCCATTTGCTATCACCTCCGGCCACCGACGCGCGTTCGTAACGTCGAGCTACTCGAGTGCAAGGAAATAAAGAAGGTCACCAACAGTCCACTGCGCCATCATCATCTCAAGACAGCAAACATCCCGCGCCGTGGCGATCTCTACCGCGGGCGCATCCCCATTCTCTTCAACCAGGACATTGTTGCTTACCGTTTGCGGCCGGAGAAGACCTACGAGCAGTTCGAATATTACAAGAACGGCGGCGCCGATGAGATCATCTTTGTCTTTAGAGGCGCCGGCACACTGGAGAGCGTTTTCGGCAAACTGCGCTATCGGGCCGAAGACTACATCGTTATTCCGCGGGGAATTGCTTACCGGCTGGTTCCCGACAAAGTAGAAGAGGAAGATTACCTCATCCTGGAATCATCAGGACCGGTCAAAATTCCCCATCGCTACCTAAACCACGAGGGACAGATCCGGATGGGATCGCCCTATAGTGAACGTGACTTCCATGGACCGAGCGAACTACTTACGGTCGATAGCGAAGAGGACGTGGATATTCTCGTGAAAGATGGGCCGCGGTGGACTCGCGTGACAATGGCGCATCATCCTTTCGATGTGGTCGGCTGGGATGGTCATCTCTATCCTTACACTTTTAACGCGCAGGATTTCGAGCCCATTACCGGAACGGTGCATCAGCCGCCGCCGATTCATCAAACCTTCGAGATTCGCGGCTATGTTGTCTGCACGTTTGCTCCGCGCATGCTGGATTATCATCCCGAAGCGGTGAAAATCCCTTGGGTGCACGATAACGTCGAAGCCGATGAAGTTCTCTTTTATGTCCGCGGCAACTTCGGATCGCGGAGAGGTATCGAGCCAGCCTCAATCACTCTGCATCCACGAGGTATTCCGCATGGACCGCATCCTGGCACGATCATCGCCAGCAAGGAGGCGCAACGGACGGAGGAACTCGCGGTCATGTTCGATACTGAGCATACACTCGAGTTGACGCAGGATGCGCTCGCCTTGGACGACGAGAAGTATCCATTGAGCTGGCTGGACTAGGCGCGAGGATGCGCGACGGCAATTCAGGAATCGAAGCGGAGCTGGAAGCGGCGGAGCGCCGCATCAGCAGCATCCCGCGCTGCGGCGCGGCCAAGCTGGCCGCGATGGAACAATCGTTCCACGATTTACTCCTGTCCGTCGGAGAGGATCCGGAGCGGGAGGGTCTGGTAAGAACGCCCGCACGCGCCGCTCGCGCTTTTGAATTTCTGACTAATGGCTATCGGCAGGGGCTCGATGAGATCATTAATGGCGCGATCTTCGAGTCAGAAGCGAGTGAGATTGTTCTCGTGAAAGACATCGAGCTATACTCGATGTGCGAGCATCATCTGCTGCCGTTCATTGGCCGCGCGCATGTGGCCTACATTCCGAATGGCAAAGTCATCGGGCTATCAAAGGTGGCGCGCGTAGTCGATGTGTTTGCTCGCCGGCTCCAAATTCAGGAGAACCTCACCATGCAGATCGCGGATGCGCTGATGAAGACGCTGCATCCGCGCGGAGTCGGCATTGTCATTGAAGCCAAACACCTTTGCATGATGATGCGCGGGGTGGAAAAGCAGAACTCGGTCATGAAAACGTCGTGCCTGCTTGGCTCTTTCAAGGAAGACGCGCGCACTCGTTCCGAGTTCCTTTCGCTTCTGAATAGCTAGGAGGCATGCTGCTCACTGTCAGCAAGCGTGTCGATTTTTCGGCTTCGCGTCGGTTGTTTTCGCCAAATGTTTCGGCGGAAGAAAATCGCCGGCTCTTTGGAGGCGAAACCGGGGCGCGCTATGGCACCGGTCGTAACTATACCGCTTACTTCGTCTTCGCCGGCGAGCCGGATGCAACTACCGGCATGCTCATTAACATCAGTGAAATCAAAGCGCGGGCGGGCGCCATTATCGATGATCGCTACGACCATCGTTTCCTCAATGAAGACAATGAATCGTTCCGCGAAACGGTCCCGACGGTGGAAAATGTCGCGCGGCAGCTTCTTCACGACATCGCTCCGAGTTTCGAGAACAATCCCGCGCAGCTCGTCGCCGTGCATCTGCGGGAAACACCGACGCGGAGCGCGACAGCTTACAAGAATGGTGCAATCGAAGGGAACTTCTGGTTCGATTTTTCCGCGGCGCGCCGCACGCTCTCACCGCGGCTGAGCGATGCGGAAAACCAGCATCTCTTCGGTGTCTCGACTCATGAGCACGGTCACAATTATCGCGCCCGTCTTACCCTGCGCAGTGATGACGCCGCACCGGTCTTTCCCGTCACTCAAGTGGAAGAGCTAATGACCAACCTTCGCGCGGAATTGGATCACAAAAATCTCAGTCGAGATGTCGCTGCTTTGCGCGACCGGCCGACCACCACGGAGTCACTCGCTCGGTTTATCCTTCAATCCGGGTCTTCGCTGGACAGCCTTGCTCGCGTGCGCCTGCACGAGCGCGACGATTTTTTTGCCGAAGCCCAGCGCGATGGCCGGGTCTTTCTCGGGATGCGCAGATCATTCAGCGCCTCTCACCGCCTTCACGTGTCTTCGTTTACCGACGAAAAAAACGCAGAGCTCTTTGGCAAATGCAACAATCTGCGCGGGCATGGTCATTGGTACGTAACGGAGAGCACGATTGGCGGCGAATACGACCAGCGAACGGGCGCGCTTTTCAGCTTTGCCGGATTGCA
>QHBL01000277.1:246-1107 GCA_003244125.1 Chthoniobacterales bacterium | reverse complement strand
AGCCTTCAACGGGTGAAAACATCGTGCGCGCCCTTTGGAGCAAAATCGATAACCGTCTGGCGGAGAGACTAGTGCGACTGCGTTTATGGGAAACTAATAACAATCGATTCGCACTGCGAAGGACTGATTGCGGTGGTTCACGTGTTCAGAGTAGAAAAGATCGTTGTTAGCTAACAACGGCTCAATGTTCTCAACGAAACGCTATCTTATTACCGGCGCGAGCAGGGGAATTGGCCGCGCGATTGCGGTGCGGCTGGCCGGACATGACGTTCAGCTGCTTTTGCACGGACGCGATACGGCCGCGCTCCAGGAAACATGTCGCGCGGTCGCAGATCACCACAGGAAACCGGTAAAGCTCATTCACGATTTGGCGACGACCAGCGGAGTGGATGATCTCATTGCCGAAGTGGGGCATGAACCGATCGACCTGCTTGTCAACAATGCCGGAGTGGCGGTGGTAAAGCCATTCACTGAAGTGACTCTGGCGGAGTGGACGCAAACCATGGGCGTGAATCTGACCGCGCCTTTCTTTCTCACCCAGCACTTTGCTCCGCGGATGCGCCCGGGATCGAGCATCGTGAACATCCTTTCCATCGCCGCCAGGAGTGCTTACCCGAATTGGAGCATTTACTGCGCGAGCAAGTTTGGCCTTGATGGCTTGTCCACCGCCATTCGGGAAGAGCTGCGACCGCATCGCGTGCGCGTGATTAACATCTATCCGGCGGCGACCGATACGGAAATCTGGAACGCTGTCTCGGGCGATTGGCCGCGGGAGCATATGATGTCGGCCGCTGATGTGGCCGAAGCGGTTGCTTACGCCATCAGCCAGCCGCCTGGTGTTGCCATCGAAAACATCACGCA
>QHBL01000277.1:0-148 GCA_003244125.1 Chthoniobacterales bacterium | reverse complement strand
ACGCCTCGACTTTGCTCGCGGTGAGGAACTACGCTGGCCGCATGGAGAACAAACCAAAAGGCGAGCTGGTCATCCGCACCATCGCCATGCCGCGTGACACCAATCCGAGCGGCGACATTTTCGGCGGCTGGATCATGTCGCAAATGGA
>QHBL01000184.1 GCA_003244125.1 Chthoniobacterales bacterium | reverse complement strand
CCGAGCTGTCGTCCGAGCTTCGCCCCTTCCACGACGGTGCCGAGAACCGTGTAATCGCGTCCCAGCATCGCCGCCGCGCCGGCGAAATCTCCGCGCTCGATGCGGGCGCGAATTGCCGTGCTGCTCACCACCGCACCCTGCACTTTCACCGGCGGAATGCCGACAACCTTGAACTCATACCGCAAGCCGAGGTCCCGCAGCAGCGCGAGATTGCCGGCGCGATTTCGCCCGAACGACCACTCGTGGCCGACGCAAATCTCGCGCAACCGTTTGCCGCTGGCCGCCAGCTCCGCCACAAATTCTTCAGGCGATGTCGCCGCGAAATTTTTGTCGAAATGCACGATGAGCAGGTGGGCAACACCGAGTTTGCGGATCAGCCCAATCTTGTGCGGCGTTGAGGTAATCAGATGCGGCGCTTTCTCCGGCCGCAGAACTTTCGCCGGATGCGGATCAAACGTCATCACCACGGGCGTGCCGTCGCCCGCGTGCGCGTGCCGGGCCGAAGTGGAGATGACCGCCTGGTGACCGAGATGCACGCCATCGAAAACGCCGATGGCCAGGAAAATCGGACCCTGCAAACAAGCCAATTCGGAAATCGAGTTTAGGATTTCCATCCGTCACTCGTCATTTTCATCACGCTCCGCGCATGCGCGAGACCTGCGGCAATGACAGAATGCGCATAGCGATTTCCGCCGGCGCCATTTCCTTTAACGCGTCCACTGCGACGGCATTTGCGACATCAAATCGTCCCGACCTCGTCCGCCGCAATGCCGCCAGATGCGCACCGCAACCGAGCGCCTCACCGATGTCGTGCGCGTAAGTGCGCACATAAAATCCTTTGCTGGAGTGAACTGTGAAATCGATTTCCGGCAGCGCAATTCGATCGATCGAATAACGGTAAACGTGCACCAGCCGCGGCTCGCGCTCGACCGTCTTTCCCTGCCGCGCCAGTTTGTAGAGTGGCACACCTCCGCGTTTGATCGCGGAAACCATCGGCGGCATTTGATAGAAATCGCCGCGGAATTTCTCGAACGCGGTGCGGATTTGCTCTTCGGAAAACGGCGGCACTTCGCGCGTCTCGATGATCTCGCCTTCCCGGTCCTGCGAGCTCGTCGCCACTCCCAGCCGAATCGTGCCGGAGTATTCCTTGTCCTCGGCCATGAGCAGGTCCTGGATTTTCGTCCCGCGCCCCAGCGTCAACAAAAGCAATCCCGTCGCCATCGGGTCAAGCGTTCCGCAATGTCCCACTTTTCTAATCTGCAAACGCCGCCGCGCCAGGGCGACGACATCGTGCGAAGTCATCCCGCCAGCTTTATCGACCAGCAGAACGCCATCGAGTTGTGGAGAAACTTGTGCCGTCATTCCAAGCGCGGGTTTCGCTCCTTGTCATTCCGAGCGTAGCGGAGCGAAGTCGAGGAATCTCTGATTATTTGCGGAAAGCGAAGAGCTAGAGATGCGTTGACTACGCTGCGCTCCGCTCGACATGACAGAAGCCGGTAAGCTTCACTCCTTGCGAACCGAGCCAGCGCTCGCGATGGCGTCGCAAGCTTTCTCCACGATTTTCTGCGCCACTTCCTCGAGCGAACCTTTGACGCGCGCGCCCGCTGCCAGTGTGTGACCGCCGCCGCCGAAACTTTTGCAAATCGCGCACACATCCACCGCTTCATCTTTCGAGCGCATGCTCACGCGCACTTTGCCGTCGGTAAGCTCTTCGAAAAACACCGCCACCATCACGCCGTGGATTGCGCGCAAGTGGTCGATCAAGCCTTCGTTGTCCTCGGGTATAACGCCGAGCGCGTTCGCCGTCGCCTGGCTCAGGCTGAACCACGCCAGCTTGCCATCGCAGTCGAACTGCATCGTGCTCAGCAAATCGCGCAGCAACTCGACGCGCCGTCGCGGAAAGTTCTCGTAGAGCAATTGGCTAACGCGTCCGACATTCACACCGCGCCGGATCAGCTCCGCCGCGATCTCGAACGTCCGCGCCGTCGTGTTCGGATATTGAAACGAGCCGGTGTCGGTGGAAATCGCGGCGTAAAGATTCTCCGCAATCGCGGGGCTGACGGGCATCTGCACCGCGCACATCAATTCAAAAATGATCTGTCCCGTCGCCGGCGCGTTAGGATCGATGTGAACCAGATCGCCGTAGCGCGGATTACTCGGATGATGGTCGATGTTGATCCACAGTTTGGAATTGCCGATCGAGTTCAGCGGTGTGCCGAGGCGGTTGTGCGTCGCGGTATCGAGCGCAACGACGACATCAAAGTCTTGCGGTTGGCCCGGCGGCAGCGTGAGTAATTCGCCGCCGGGAAGAAAACTGTATTTCTCCAGCATTCCTTCCTCGTTCCAGGCGCGCACGTCTTTGCCCAGTTGCTTCAGAGAAAGCGCCATCGCGAGCGTGCTGCCGAGCGCATCGCCGTCCGGCCGGACGTGGCTGAGGACAGCGAAACGTTCATGTTCGCGCAAGGCGGCGCCGATCTGTTCGAAGCTGGCGTTGTCGGTGGTCACGGCTCGTTAGGGGTGGTGGATTCAATTTCCTGCAAGATCTCGATCACACGCGTGCCGCGCGCGATCGAGTCGTCGAGATGAAAAACCAGATGCGGTGTGTATTTCAAAACCACATGTCGTGCCAGCTCTGCTTGGAGCGCGCCGCGATGCGCCTCCAATTGCTGGATCACGCTCGCTCCCGTGCCGCCGAGGACGCTGACGAACACGTGCGCGTTCTTCAGATCACTGGTCGCGTCCACCTGGTTGATCGTGACCAGGCCTTTCTCGAAAGTCATATCGCGCAAAATCAGCGCACTAAGCTCGCGCTTGAGCAGCTCGTTTACGCGGAGAAGTCGATGTTTCATGAATGGTTGAGTGGTTGAGTGGTTGAGTGGATAAGAGGATAAGCGGGCCTCCTCTCAACCGCTCAACTCCTCAACCTGCCATCACAGTTTCTGCGCCACCTGCTCGAGCACGTAGCATTCGATGATGTCGCCGGCCAGGTATTCGCTGAAATCCCCCAGTTTGATGCCGCACTCCAGCCCGCTGCGCACTTCCTTCACGTCGTCCTGAAAACGGCGCAGCGTGGCCAGGCCGCCATCGTAAACTGGCTGCCGGCGCCGCAAGACCCGGGCTCGCGCCGTCCGCGAAATTCGCCCATCGGTGACGAGACACCCGGCCACGATGCCTCTGCTCAACTGGAAAACCTGTTTCACTTCCGCATGGCCGATGACCGTCTCCCGATGTTCGGGATCGAGCAGCCCGGCCATCGCTTCTTTCATTTGGTCGATCAGCTCGTAAATGATCGAGTAAAGTTTGACCTGCACCCGCTCGCGCTTGGCCGCGCCCACGGCCAGACTTTCCACTTTGACGTTGAATCCTACGACGACCGCATTCGACGCGCTCGCCAGCAGAATGTCGTTCTCCGAAATCGGTCCGACGCCGGCGTGAATAATATCAAGGTCCACCTTCTTGCTCTCGATCTGACGCAGCGCGCCAGTGAGGGCTTCGAGGGAACCTTGCACGTCTGTCTTGAGCACAATCTTGAGCACTTTTTTGCCATCGGCCGTTTCGAGCAACGTCTCGAGCGTGGCGCGTTGCGGCGTGGCTAGTTTCCCCTCGCGCTTCGCTTCCAACCGTTCTTCGCTCAGTTGCTTTGCCTCGCGGTCGGAATGCATGACGAGCAGTTCGTCGCCCGCATCCGGCAGCCCCGTGAATCCCAAAACTTTTACCGGCACCGATGGCCCAGCCTGCTTCACCGGCTGCCCGCGGTCATCGATCAATGATTTCACCTTGCCGTTGTAATCGCCGCAGATGAACGCGTCGCCCACCTGCAACGTTCCCATTTGCACGATCACCGTCGCGGTCGGCCCCCGGCCCGCTTCCACTTGCGCTTCGATGACAGTGCCGCGCGCCGGGCCCGAAGGCGCCGCCTTCAGCTCCATCACCTCGGCTTGCAGTAACATCATCTCCAGCAACTGATCGATGTTCGTCCCTTTCGTCGCCGACACCGGCACCACGATTGTCTCGCCGCCCCAGTCTTCCGGCGACAGCTCCCGCTCCTGAAGTTGTTTCTTCACCCGGTCGATGTTCGCGCCCGGCAAATCGATCTTGTTTATCGCCACTATGATCTTCACATGCGACGCGGCCTTGGCGTGATTGATCGCTTCGATCGTCTGCGGCATGAGCCCGTCATCCGCCGCGACCACAAGCACCACGATGTCCGTTACCGATGCGCCGCGCGCGCGCATCGCGGTGAACGCCGCGTGGCCAGGTGTGTCGAGAAAAGTGATCGGCTCGGCTTTGTACTCCACGCGATACGCCCCGATGTGTTGAGTAATTCCCCCCGCTTCGCCCGCCGCCACCCGCGTCTTGCGGATCGCGTCCATGAGCGAAGTCTTGCCGTGATCGACGTGGCC
>QHBL01000176.1 GCA_003244125.1 Chthoniobacterales bacterium | reverse complement strand
AAGGCGGCGCCAACATTCTCGACATCAACATGGACGAAGGGATGATCGACTCGGAAGCGGCCATGACGCGCTTCCTGAACTTGATCGGGAGCGAACCGGAGATCTCCCGCATTCCGTTCATGATCGACAGCTCGAAATGGAGCGTGATCGAAGCCGGCCTGAAATGTTGCCAGGGAAAATGCGTGGTCAATTCCATCTCGCTCAAGAATGGCGAGGAGGAATTTTTGCGCCACGCGCAACTGGTCCGGCGCTACGGAGCGGCCGTAATCGTGATGGCGTTCGACGAAAAAGGTCAGGCCGACAGCCTGGCCCGGCGCATCGAAATCAGCCGGCGCGCTTACGATTTGTTAATCACCCGCGCCGGCTTCGTCGCGAACGACATTATTTTCGACCCGAATGTGTTGACGGTCGCGACCGGCCTGGAAGAGCATCGCAATTACGCGGTCGATTTCATCGAAGCGACGCGTTGGATCAAAGCCAATTTGCCGGGCGCGCGGGTGAGCGGCGGAATCAGCAACATTTCCTTTTCCTTTCGCGGCAACAACGGCGTGCGCGAAGCGATGCACGCCGCATTTTTGTATCATGCCATTCGCGGCGGGCTCGACATGGCGATCGTGAACGCGGGACAGCTCGCAGTTTATGAAGAGATCGAGCCGGAATTGCGCGAGCGGGTCGAGAACGTGCTGCTGAACCGGCGCGACGACGCGACCGAGCGGCTGGTCGATTTCGCCGCCAACGTGAAAGCGAAAAAGAAATCGCCGGCGGAAGAAAAAGCCTGGCGGGCCGAGCCAGTGGCGGAGCGATTGAAACACGCGCTGGTGCAGGGCATCACCGATTTCATCGACGCGGATACAGAAGAAGCCCGGCGGCAATTTTCCAAACCGCTCGAGGTGATCGAAGGTCCGCTCATGGCCGGCATGAGCGTGGTGGGCGATTTATTTGGCGCCGGCAAAATGTTTTTGCCGCAGGTAGTGAAATCGGCGCGAGTGATGAAAAAATCGGTGGCGTATTTGTTGCCGTTCATGGAAGCAGAAAAATCTGCCGGCGCCAAAGCAGCGGCGCGGATCGTAATGGCGACGGTGAAAGGCGACGTGCACGATATTGGCAAGAACATCGTCGGCGTCGTCCTGCAATGTAACAACTACGAGGTAATCGATCTCGGAGTAATGGTGCCGGCTAACAAGATCTTGGAAACGGCGCGCTCGCTTAATGCCGATGCCATTGGATTGAGCGGGCTGATTACTCCCTCGCTGGATGAAATGGTGCATGTGGCCCAGGAAATGGAGCGCGAAAATTTTCGGCTGCCGCTGTTGATCGGCGGCGCGACGACAAGCCGCGCGCACACGGCGGTGAAAATTGCGCCGAACTATTCCGCCAGCACGGTGCATGTGCTGGATGCTTCGCGCGCGGTCGGGGTAGTGAGCAAATTGCTGCAGGATGGCGAAGCGTTCGCGCAGGAAACGCGAGCGGATTTTGAGCGGTTGCGAAGGGAACACGCGTCGAAGAATAAACAGCGCGACTTGATCTCGTTAGTCGAAGCGCGCGCCAACGCGCCAAAGTTCGGGTGGAAGGATTACCACCCGCCAACGCCGGAGTTTTTGGGCGTGCGGGTTTTTTCTACCGTCATCCCGAACGCAGTCGAGGGATCCCGGGGTGGAAGCTTAAAGGTTTCGCAACGGGATCCTTCCGCTCCGCTGCGCTCCGGTCAGGATGACGGAGCGGTCCGCTCGATTTCGCTCGCAACTCTGGTTCCGTTCATCGATTGGTCGCCATTTTTTCATACTTGGGAATTGCGCGGACGTTATCCCGCGATCTTCGACGATCCGATCGTGGGAAAACAGGCGCGCGAACTCTTTGACGACGCGCAGGAACTTCTAACGAGAATTGTGCAAGACAAATTGCTGACGGCGCGGGGAGTGATTGGTTTCTGGCCGGCGAACGCGATTGGCGATGACATCGCGCTAGAGGACGGGCCGAAATTTCATTTCTTGCGCCAGCAAATGCGGAAACCTGCTGGGCAATTCAGTCATTGCCTGGCCGATTATGTCGCGCAGCGAAACACGGGCGAGACGGCCGTGCCACCTCAGGATTACCTCGGCGGCTTCGCTGTCACCGCGGGAATCGGGGCGGATGAGTTAGCTAACGATTTCAAGAATGCGCACGACGATTACTCGGCCATTATGGTAAAGGCGCTGGCCGATCGGCTGGCGGAGGCATTTGCGGAATATGCGCACAAACGGGCGCGGGAGGCGTGGGGGTTTGGCCGGGAAGAAAATCTTTCGACCGAGGAGTTGCTCCGCGAAAAATATCGCGGGATTCGCCCGGCGGCGGGCTACCCGGCTTCGCCCGATCATGCCGAGAAACAAACGCTCTTCGATTTGCTGGAGGCGGAAAAAAATTGCGGAATCAAATTAACCGAATCGTTTGCGATGCATCCGGGAGCGAGCGTGAGCGGGCTTTATTTTTCGCACCCGGAAGCAAAGTATTTCGGCGTCGGAAAAATCGCTCGGGACCAAGTGGAAGATTATGCGGCGAGAACAGGCGGGGCGATCAGCATGGTGGAGAAACGGCTGGGACCGAACCTTGGTTACGAGCCGAAGTGAGCGTTTGCTCGACGGAAAGACGGGCCGACACAGACGGACTCCCAACCCTGATTCCCCGAGACACCCGCGTCCTGTGCGGTCGTCCCTCCATCGCTGCGGCGCTAGATCGGTTTCTTTTCTCAGTGCAGTCGCTCCGGTGCCGTGCGATGCTTTAGGCGAACTAACGGGGCGTAGCTTAGCTTGGTAGAGCGGTCGCCGCGGCGACAGATTGGTTTCTTTTCTTTGTGCAGTCGCTCCCGCGCTGTGCGATGCTTTAGGCGAACTAACGGGGCGTAGCTTAGCTTGGTAGAGCGCGTGGTTTGGGACCACGAGGTCGGAGGTTCAAATCCTCTCGCCCCGACTCAAGCATGTTTCACCTGTATGTGCTCCGCAGTCAGAAGACGGGCCGGCGCTACGTTGGTTCTTGTGAAGACATCAAGGAGCGTCTCCGCCGACATAACGCGGCTGAATCGAAGGCTACCAAACATGGAATACCCTGGAGGCTCGTCTATAGCGAATCTCGGCCGAGCCGCCGCGAGGCGCTTGGCCGCGAACGCCACTACAAAACAGGACGGGGCCGGGATGAACTCGATCGAATCGAGCAGAAACGCTGAAGCCGCAGAGCGGTCGCCGCGGCGACAGGTCAGAGGTTCAAATTCTCCTCGCCCCGATTCCTGCGCCATGAACAAATCCATCCGGCTATTCCCAATTCTTATCTCGGCGGGAGCGTTACTGGTGGCTTCAGCGGTGTCGCTTCTCGGGCAGGCCGCGGTTTCGGACTCGAGTTCGCCCGCGCCCAGCCCGACGACGCAGACAACGAACCGGCCCGATGAAGGCCCGCTGAGCTCGCCGGCACCGCAGCTTCCCTCGGTGCAACAGCTCGATGAAATGTTCAAGCAAACGCCGCTGGGCAAGGCCGCGGACGACGCCCGCCTGCATGCGCAATGGCGCGAGCTGCGCAACCGGACTGCGAACGACCCGCTCTTGGAGACGGCACGAAGACACGCGGAAGCGGCGCGGACCGACTTGGAAAAGCGGGAGCGATTGCGCGCCTATTATAATAGCTACTTCGGCCTGATGCGGGGAGAGGCTGATTCGCAGGAGTTGAAGGATTTTATCGAGGAGCGACGCACGGAACAGATTGCGCTGCTGGCGCAGGACCGGGTGCGGCCTGGCTCGACACCGGCGGGACCTGCCGCGCCGGCAGCTTCGCCTGGAGTTTCGAAACACAAACACAAGAAGCACGGCGCGCGCGAGGAGATTCGTCCGGCCTTGCCCTCGCCCGAGCCGTCGCAGTAGAACCTTGCCGCCACAACGCGCGCGGCTATCCTACGAATCCGCGCACGGCGCGTTCGTCTAGTGGTTAGGACACAGCCCTCTCAAGGCTGGTGCACGGGTTCGACTCCCGTACGCGCTGCCATCTCTCTAACGTATGACCCTTGGCGGGATAATTGTCCGGAATCGGCTACAGACCGAATCGCCCCGGATTATCCCCGAAAAGGTTGAAGGACGGCTACTTACGAATCGCCGGAATCGAGGCGCACTGAGGCCTAAAAGACCACGCCAAATCTATTTGTCCGAAACAGCTACGAGGCGGCAGCCGGCAATTCGGACAATTCGCGCAGCAAAAAGCCGTCAACCGTCAACCAAAAAACGCCCCTGCAAGGTCATTGCACAGCCATTTCTCTGCTATTCCCGGAGTGCCCTAAAGTCGAAATCGCAGGGGTACCTAACCGGTCTCATGATTTACGTCGCCGACCTGCACCGCGACGCCAGTGTGAAGGATGCTGTGATTGATGACGTAGACGGCGCGCTGTTGCGCGTAACTCAGCGCTGATTCGCGAGCGTGATCGTCACAGTAAACCGGGCAACCCCCCTCGGCTTCGAAAACTTCCCACCCGCCTTGTTTCTGCCACCGCGGATCGCGTGACGGCCGCACTTGAATCACGCGAACGCTCATGCCGAGAACAATCTTGGTTTCGTTCAGGAATTGAACAAGTCTGAAAACCGTGGCCCTCTTAGTCAGCGCGTCTGTGGTGGGTTTCCTTGGTTTGCGCGGTTTTGGTATTCGTCCTGTTGCTTCCCATTGGTTTGGCGACTTGTGAGTTTTGGGCGGAGCGCAATCCTTACGCCGCGAGCCCACGGCGCTGATACCGCTTCAACGCAAAGGTCGCTGAATCGAATTTCTCTGGCCTACTTGACCGGCTTCTTGT
>QHBL01000218.1 GCA_003244125.1 Chthoniobacterales bacterium | reverse complement strand
TTCGCCCAAATGGTCGTGACTCAGATGCTCAGCAAACATCGCATTCTTACACAGGTCGCCGGTCATGCTATGGACGTCCTCAAGATTCTGCCACCGCTCATCATCGGCGAGAAAGAGATCGCACTCTTCGTCAACGCCCTCGACAGCGTGCTGACTGAGTGCCGCAAATTCCCCGGACCGATGTGGGAACTTGGCAACAACTTTGTCCGCGCCGCGCTTAGCTCGCGTCGTGCCGCTCAACGCCGCGCCGTATCAGTTTAGCCCCGCCGCTCACTGCAACCGGTATGCTTCCACCAGAGCTACGCCGGACGTGCCATTTCTCCCGCGCACAACTGCGGTGTAGTTGCCCGCAGGCAGCGAAACTATGATTGCGGGCTCGCGAGTGTCTCCCGGTTCCAGCAAAGCCGCCTTTTTTGCGGTGGAAGCCGAGCTCGCCCAGTCATCGTTGTAGGCGATCACCGCTCCGTTCGAATTGTGCAATTCCAAGGTCGGATCCTGGAGTGGCTGGGTGATGCCGAAGTGACTTAACGACGGACCAAGCGCTCGCAACATCACCACTGGTGGTTCGCCACTTCCAATAATTAGCCCGCCAATCAGGACATTGTCTCCCGTCCCAGTAAAGCCGCGCGTACTCACATTGCGGAAAGTTGAGTTAGCCGCCACGTCCAGATCGTAAAGATCAACCAACGCAATTCCACCGCCCTGCCCACTCACTACCGCGGTGTACGCGCCCGGCGCCAGAGTTAGAACAATAGCTGCCTCACGAATATCTCCTGGCGCGCGGCCAGTTGCCGCGATCGCGCTCGCCTGCGATGATTGCCAATTGTCGTTAGCTGCGATGGGCGCGCCTCTACTATTAAAGAGCGTAACGTTGGGATCGACCAGCACACCCGGAACGCCGAATGAACTCAGCGATGGACCCAGTGCCCGTACGATCACTCTCTTAGGCTGGGTTCCGCTAATGATAAACCCGCCGATGAGAACATTATCACCTGTCCCGACCCAGCCGCGGGTAGAGATATTCGTGGCGCGGCCAAGCGCTGGCACTTGACCGCTGATCAGCCGTGCCGCTTCTCTCGCGATCTGGTAGTGACCCGCAGTAGTTGGGTGAATATCGTCCCAGTAAAGGAACTGATCCGGATTAACTGACTCACCTTGCGCCGGATGAATCACATCAACCAAGCCATACTTGTTCGGTTCCGCCAGGATGCGGATAGTATTTAACCACACGTCAAGTGTGTAGACCCGAATCGAGATACCACTCGCCGCGAGAGTATTCCTGGTAGAAGCGATGACTGCGTAAAGCTGGTTGCGATAGCTATAGGAAGCTTGATCCAGTGTAGTAACACTCGCCGGGTTCCCGAAGGAGTTCGGCACTGCACCCAAAGGCGGCACATTCGGCACGAGGAAATTGCGCGCGCCCGCTCGCGCGAGGCGTTGAATGAGCGCGCCTACGCGGTTGGCCGTAGCAGTGACATTAGCTGAGCTATCGTCATCGAAGAGGTCATTCCCGCCGCCCCAGATGGCGTAGAGAGCGCTGGCATCCGGCCGATGAGTAGCGAGGTAATCGTCAACCTGCTGGCCAATGTTATCAATGGTGATGGCGATATCGCCCCCGCCGAATGGCGTGGGATTGTTGATGACGGTGCGCTCCTGCGTCCCATCTTTCGTCGTTGCGCCCCCGAAGGCGTAGTCTGTCCCGCGGTCCAGGCTGTTCGTCGCCACAGGCAGATGCAGAAAGGTCCTCGCCAGTTGCTCGTGCCACGTTCCCTGATAGAGGCGCGAACCTGGATTAGTATTGAAGTCGTTAGTAAACCGGTAGCTGCTATAGTTGAAGGTGACGCTCGGATAGCTGAACCCGACCGTACCACGCGTCCGGTGGGCCACATTGCCATCATCGGACAGGCTGTCGCCGAAAACAATGATTTGCGTGAACGCCAGCGCCGGCGACGCCAGTGCTACGATCAGTAGAGTGAAAACAGCTCGCACAGTTCTGCCCATGGTTCCCCTCGAATTAACAAAGCTCTATTTGCCCGCCTTGCAAGCGCCGGGTCAAGCGTGATCCAGACTTCGCAGAAACTCTGAGTATCCGCCGCTGTCGCGAACGATTCCATTCAAGCTGTCGTCGGCAGGTTCCGGCAGCGCCACCCGACGCAGCGATCGTCCGTTGTCGCGAAAGGCAATTTCGTTCCACTGAATTGACTCAATCTGCTCGTTGAACCGCGCCACCGCGCGGCCGCGGAAAAAGGCCCGCGTGGTTTCGGGCGGCGAGAAAATGGCGGTATGAATCTCCTCGTCGCTCACCACCCGTCGCATCGACCCCTGCCGCAGCAACTCGTAATAGAGGCCGCGCTCCAGCCCAACGTTATGGTATTCCAGATCGATGGCCTGGAGCCACGGATCCGTCCACGCCAGTTTCTCTTCCTTCTGCAACGACATGAGCAGAAACTTCTTCGCGATCCAATCGACGCGGTCGCGGCACCGGGCCACGTCCCGCTCGAGATCATCCAGCGCCTCCTTCCATTCCCGCCAGACCCATTGCGCCTCCTGAGACTCGTTAGCTACGCGCTCCGCCGCACGCAGGTAAAGCCGCTGCACGTCAATCGCCGAAATCTTGCGCCCGTCGCGCAATTCCAGGATCCACTGGTAACTTTGATCGCGACTAATTGACTTTGTCGCGCTGATCGGCTGCGCGATTTCAATGGCCGGCGCCTCGCCCCGCTCGATCAACTCCAGCACGAGCGAGGTTGTACCGACCTTCATCGCCGCCGCCCATTCACTCATGTTGGAGTCACCGATGATGATATGAAAGCGCCGATACTTGCTCGTGTCGGCATGTGGCTCGTCTCGGGTATTTACCAGTGGCCGGCGATTCATGGTATCGATGCTGACCAGGACGGTGAAGAAATCGGCGCGCTGCGAGATCTGGTAAACTCCCGGCTCATTCGGCGCGCATTCTGATTCCAGTCCCATCTTGCCGGCGCCGGCGAAGATTTGCCGCGTGATGAGGAATGGCAGTGTCCCACTAACCAGATGATCCCACGGGACGTCGCGGCGCATTAAGTAGTTATCGTGGCAACCGTAGCTATGTCCGAGAAAGTCTGTGTTGTTCTTATATAGCTGTACATGCTGCCCTTCGGGTAAGTGAGCATCGCGGCGGCGGGCACATTCCGCGAGGATTCGTTCTCCCGCCTTGTCCTGGGCTACTAGTTGCCGCAGGGTGGTGCATTCCGGTGTCGAGTATTCCGGATGGGCGTGGTCGTTGTAGAAGCGCGCGCCATTGGAAAGCACGAGGTCGCTCTTGATTTCCTGAAAACTGAGCGGACGATTCTTGTCTATTTCATAGTAGGCGGATTCGTCCGTGTCCTGCCTTAAAGTGGGAGCTCGAAATCCGCGCGCATCCCGGTGTGGATCTTCGTGCTGGTAATCCCACTTCATGAGCGACCCATGCTCGGTATAGCTCCGCACGAGCGCGATCGATTCCGCCACCACATCCACGGCTTCCGTCCCCTCTACCGTGATCCCAAATTCCGTCTCCAACCCAAAGACGCGTTTCATCCCGAGCGCTTATTCTACCGGTTTCCCGCGAAAGGACAAAGCCTGGTCTGAGCCAGGAAGAATGTCCGGGCGTAGCTAACTACGACGCTTCGGCAGGGGCGAGGCGCGTCGCCCCAGGAATCGCAATGCGCCCGCTCCTACGACAAGGCACGCTGCCAGCCACGTTCCTGGTTCGGGGACTGACGAGACACTGAAATTATCGACTCGACCGAAGAAGCTAGGTAAGAAGGCTGTGCTGCCGTAGAAACCAGCGAGATTCGTGCGCGCATCCGTAAAATACCCGGCGCTGTTACCGCCCGAAAATGCCGCTGTGTCATCAATCCCATTAAATAAAACGCTCGTGATGCTGCCTGTGTTCGTCTCCACGGTATAAGTTAGCGTGTAGAAATTGCTCGCCGAAAAGCCGGTAAACGACCCGACGCTGGCCGTTTGGACTCCATCCAAGACCAGATTGAGGCTGCCATCGGGTCGCACGGTCAGGCCGGTAAACTTGGTGCTCGCCTCCCGGTCGCGATTGACTGGCGTTGGGGAAAAAAATCGAAGATTCCGCGGACGTCACCGGCGGTGTTATCATCCTGAATGGTATTAAGCTGTAAGCTAATGCTCAGCGTCAACTCTGTCGGTTTTGAATAACTACCGGTGCTGCTGATATCAATGAAGGTAGAAGCGTTAAAGCCGGTGTTCGCCGATGGCGCGGGATTGCCCGCGGTAGTGTCGATCGTGGGCTGCGCGCCGACGCCAGTATTATTCGACGCCGTCGAATAGCTCGTTCCCGGAAGGTCCACCGTATCGGGCATGCGACCATCCAGCGCCGCGCCATTCATCCCGCTGAACCCATCAGAGATAATGACGCTCTGCGCGCGCACGACCGGAGCACACGCGATCAATGCAACCGCTCCGGCGAGTGGGATGAAATTTCTCACGGCGACCTGAAGGGACGAGAACTTACGGTAAAAGTCAAAGATATTCCGCTGACCGCCCGCGATTTCTACTTCAGCACCTCATTCAACGTCGTCGCATCATCCAGCAGGATCCATTCGACGACGGAAATGGGCAGGCTGCCATTCTTGATCAGGTCGTCGTGAAATTGGCCCAGCCGGAAGTTAGCGCCCATTTTATCGTGATACTTGCCGAGGAGATTCATGATCTGCCATTTGCCCGTGATGTACCAAATCTTCTGCGTCGGATCAGTCGCGGCCCCTGCCGCTTCACCCTCGGCTGCCTCGCGATCGAGACCGCCCGCTTCCATAAAGTAGTTAACCGCTTGCTCGAAACTCCACTTCCCGGTGTGCAGGTTTACATCCACGCCGATGCGCGCGGCGCGATAGCGCGAGAGCCGCAGGATTTGGCCCTGCGCGGCTGAACCTTCCGGATAAAGGCCAGTGCGCATGAGCATCTCTTCACCATAGAGCGCCCATCCTTCCACGAAAACGCCATTGTCATGCTGCCGGCGAATCTCATCGCGCACATGGTTGGCGATGGAAAGTTGAAGAAAATGGCCTGGAATACCTTCGTGTCCGAGAATAGGCCGCGGATCTTCAATCGCCGCGCGAATGTAGAAGTTCTGCGATTTCGGGTTGTAAGTAGGGATAAAGTAGAAGCCGGTAGCATCTTTGTCGTAAACACCGGGCGGATTCATGAAACCACCTGGACTAGTCGGCTTGAATGCTTCGGGTAGTTGGCGGATTTGAAACTGGCCGAGGTACTCCGGCAACGTAATTAGCTGATGCGACTTTAAAAACTCGATCATCTCCTGCTCGCGACTTTCATACGCTTGCAGGAATGATTGCTGGTCTGGTGGAATGCTTTTCGCCCGCGCCGGATTTGGGTCGGCCATGGAGGGATCGGGCAAAAGAGCTTCGAGGGCGCGATAACGCGCCAACTCGGCGCGACCAAGCATCTCCACCTGCACCGCATTAAGTGGAAGGAGCAGGACGTGCTTTAGGTAGTAGTTATAGTTAGCTTCGCCCATGGGCACGAAGTCAATCATTTGCCCAAGCTTCTTCTCCAGGCCGTTGCCGAAGGCATGCACGGCCGCGAGCGCGACATCACGCGCCTTTTCGAACTCGGCCCGCTCGCCCTCCGGCAAATCCTTCACCAGCGGCGCCGTGCTTTCGGTGAAAAGCGGATCGATATTCCGCGCGGATTGGATAGCGAGCTGGGCGTAGAGCTTGACCGGCTTGCGCAGGTTCTGCTCGCCTTGCGCCAGCAATTGCGGCATCGCGCGAAAACGCGCCGCGGCCGAACGCGCGCGAGTCGCCGGGGTATCATACTCCTTCTTCAGCAGCGAGAAAATCGCGTTACTGCATTCGCTCACGTAGACGAGCGGGTTTGTTTCCTCGAACTTCAGCACCCGATCGCCGAACTCGACGTTCTCGAGCTGCGCGCGAAAGAGAATGGTATCGATGCGGTCATCCTTCGGCCAGGTTTCGCTTTTGATGCCGTGCACCTGCTCGAGCAGCTTGCGCACATGCTCGGCGCGTTGAGCGATTTCCGCCGCTGAATAATCTGTCAGCCGATCATCCCAGGTATGCAGCCCAGCTTCGCTGCTGCGCACCGGATAGTTCTGGTTGCGCCAATCGTAGTAATCCTGCGCCAGGTTTTGCAGCGCCGCGGCATCGAGAGTTGCGGCGGTAGTGGCGGGCGTATGCGTGGTGATCAAGGCTTTATTCGACACATCAGGCTTGCGCACGGGCGGCTGAGCATTGAGCGAGCTAATGACGAACGCGCACATGAGATGGAAGAGCGGGGCTTTCACACAGCAATGCTGAACCCGCCACTCGCTCCGCGAAAGTGTTTTTCTTAAATCACGCCACCCACCGTATGCGGGCGCTGGGTAAGATTCGTACGCACGGGCGCGATTTTGACGACGTTCTCCGGATCGTAATCAATCAGCTTCAGCCAGTCTTCAGTGATGTCCGTCGGCGGGAAGATGTCGTTCTCGGCGTATTCGGCGTCGAAGGCGATCTGCAAATCCTGCTCGCTGATGCCGCCGCCAGTCGTCATCCCGAGCGCAGGATCCCGTTGCGCAACTTTTGAAGTCGTTTCCACGTCATCCTTCGACTCCGCTTCGCTTTGCTCAGGATAACTAGCCGCGATAGCTCGCTTGATCGCCCTGCCTTTCGCCCGCTCCACCACCGAGGCGATGATCGCGCCGCTGATCAGATCACTGCGATAGAGCACTTCCTTGCGGCCGCTGCGCAAAGTCACTTCGAGAAACTTGTTCTCGTCGCGGCGGGCGAACTGCCAATCAACAAAACGTTCCACCAACTTATCGATGGCCGCGCCAATGTTCTCCGCTTCCTTGGCCAGCGCCCCATCGTACGGCAGCTCGTTAGTAAGATAAATACGGTAGATATTACGCGCGCCCTCCTTGTTCGGCCGATTGACCTTGATCTTTCGATCGATTCGCCCAGGTCGCAGAATAGCTGGATCAATTAAATCAGCGCGATTCGATGCCAGGATAATAACGACATCATTAAGCGAATCGATACCATCCATCTCGGAGCAGAACATCGGCACCAGCGTTGAAAGAATGTTTGAGTAACGCGAGGCGCGGCGGGTTCCCAGAATGCTTTCCGCCTCGTCGATGAACAAAAACGGCACGAAACCTTCGGCTCGTTTCTCGCGCGCGGTGGCGAAAATTTCCCGCACCATTCGCTCCGACTCGCCCACCCACATGTTGAGAATCTCGGGGCCTTTGACATGCATGAAATACTCGCGCATCTCGTGGCCGGCTCTCTCACGCAATTGCCTGGTCAAATTGAAAGCCGTCGCTTTGCCGATGAGCGTTTTGCCGCAACCCGGCGGCCCGTAAAGGAGAAAGCCTTTCGGCGTGGCGTGCTGGAATTTCGCGAACAGGTCCGGATGCAGCAGCGGTAACTCTATCGCGTCTTTGATCGCGCTGATCGCCTGCTCCTGTCCGCCTACCTTACTCCAGGGTAAGTCCGGCACGTTATCGAGGTAATGTTCGTGAGAACCAGGCGAGCTCATCATCTCCAGGGCCATGCGGTAGTTCGAGTCCACCCGCACTTCATCGCCTTGTTTCAAGCTCGACCTCGTTAGCTCAGCGGAGCGTTGCAATACGATTGATTGCGTCCCGTGCTTGTCGCCTACGCGCAAGCGGTCATCGCCGATCACCTCCGTGATCTTAGTGACCGGTCCGGCCGATTCGAACCCGAGATCGCCCACAATAACGAACGCCTCGTTCACCAGCACGCGGGTGCCTTTCTTTAACTTCGCCATCGGGATACGCGGATCGATGTTGCAATAGTAATCCGCGCCCCCCACCACAATGTGCGCCGTCTCCTTGCTTACGCTGCCGAGAAAAGTGCCGATGCGATTTGCCGGCGACGTGACCTTTTTGATGACTTCCTCGAGCTTTTCGATCATCTGCCGCGCCTCGACGAATGTCTCCTCACGCTCGGAAATTTCGCGCCGCAGATCAAGCAGGTCGCGCCGCATCGGATCGCCCGGTGGGAGCGTGGCGATGAGAAGATCGATGCGGTCGAGCAGATCGAACTCACCCTGTTCCTGCGCGTCGCTCATCCGTTTCTCACCCCGACACAATTATAGGCTGTGGAAAAACATTCGGCAACGTGCCGATGGCGCGCGGCACCGGCATTAGTTCGGTGAAAGCGTCCCGTAGCTCGATGCAGCTCCTGAAGCTGGCGGTTCTAGAGCTTCACGCGGAGAGCCTGGAGGCGCTGGCGCGATTCGCGGCAACGTTCGCGTTCAGAAGCTGCATCGATCTCTCCCAAATACTGGGCCTCGTAGGGCGTACGCGCCGGCTGGAGGCAAGTCTCGACGAATTCATTCGCCGTCGCTGCGCGGCGGAGGCTTTCCGCGGTGGTGGTGACTTCGGCATCGCTCAAGAGCAGGTCGCGAATGGCGATGTAGGTGTAAATTTCGTCCCGCGCTTCTTTGGTACCGGTCTTTGCCAGGAGGGTTCCAGTTTGCCTGGCTGAAGTACGCTTTCGCGCGGGTAATCTTGTTCGAACCGAAGCGGCATGCGCTTGCATGAGGTATGGCAGAGCATCTCCCGTGCTGAATCGCTGTTGCGGTTTCGCGCTGTAGCCGCTTCGCTGTGCGAAGCGTGAGGGTGGTGGCGCAACCGGCGAGATGGAGCGGAGCTCTCTCTCGCGTCGCCCACACGGCGACGGCTACATCGCGGCTACGGCGGCGTTCCCGAAAAGGGTTGAAGCTCCTTCGCCTCAAACCTATCGTGTCACGCTTTTCAGCCGCCGAGGAGCCTTAGCTCAATTGGTTAGAGCGCTGCCCTGTCACGGCAGAGGTTGCGGGTTCGAGCCCCGTAGGCTCCGGAGGTTTTCACGAAGCGCGTTTGCGAGCGCCTTTCCTGATGCGCGACCCCAGACCATGGCACGCCAACTGCCGCTGAGGATAGCGGCAGCTACAACCGCGCGACGGCCGCATACCTGCGGATGCTGTGCTACTAATCGCCGCGCAACGCTTCGATGCTGAAGGCCAGCGTCGCCGCCAACTGGGTCCCGGCATAAATCTCGACCCGGTATTTTCCTTCTGGCCAGCCCTTCTTCGGTTTGGACAATGTGAACGTGCCGGAAGCATTCGGCCCATCGGCCGTAAAGCTCGTTTCGTCCACGTGATAGTTGGCGGGCGCAGCTGCACCCACATCTTGCGCGATCCAGATGCATCGAATCTTTTCACCGGCACTCAGACCGTCGCCGTGCCAGCGCAGATAAATCGTCGGCGTTTCTTTCGAGAACGCCTGTGACGGTTCACCGGCGGGCTCACGCGCCAGGACTGCGGTTATCGATTTGCTGACAACAATCGGCGAGGCCGTCGCAGCTGTCGATGGCGAGGAGTTAGCCGGAGAATTCTCAGCCGCCGGCTGTGCAGAACCCGCC
>QHBL01000304.1 GCA_003244125.1 Chthoniobacterales bacterium | reverse complement strand
CCCCACGCTCGGGGGGCTCGCGCTCGGGGGGCTCGGCGGCCTGCTGGGGGCGGCCGTCGCGGCCATCCAGCTCCTGCCCTTCGTTGAATACGCGGCGGTAAGCTGGGCCAATCTCGTCCGCTCGGCGTTTCACATCACCGGCCCTGCTATTCCGATCCAGTATGCCTGGACCCTCTTCAGCCCGGATCTCTATGGCAACCCCGCCCACCACACCGCGTGGGACGCCATCAAGAACTATAACGAAACCAACAACTATGCGGGCCTGGTCCCTCTACTCGTCGCACCTTTCGCGCTGGGCGGCTTGGACCGCGGGCGGCGCCGGATCGGCCTATTCCTGGCGGGCCTGCTCGCGCTGACCGTGATCTCGTACGCGCTCGATGCCGCCGCTGGTTACCTCGGCGCAAAGCGTTTCGGCGCGACCCGCTGGGGCGTGGCCGGCGGGGTTATTGGAGGAATCGCGGGACTGTTCTTCGGAATTCCAGGACTGTTCCTGGGCCCGGTGCTGGGGGCGATTGCGGGCGAGCTCGTGAGCGGCAAGAAGCTGGTGAAAGCAGGAAGGGCCGGCTGGGGCACAATTCTCGGCCTGCTGGCGGGCGCGGTGGCGAAGATCGTCATCGGGTTGGCCATGGTGGCGATCTTTCTGACCAACGTTCCTTCGCCGCTGTAAGGCGCAGCAGACACATCCAGAAAAATAGTTGCATCCGAATTAGCTTTGTAATACAAAGTAGCCAGATGAACGAACGCGCCCGCGCCGAGGAACATCTTCGCATCATCCGCATCTTGATGGAGCGAGCCACTGTTTACCGCGCCATCTCCGCCCCGACCGCGCTGGCCGGTGGCTGTCTCGCCCTCCTCTTCGCCATTTTCATTCAGATGCGCGAACATCGCTGGGCCGCGCACGCGCCCGAAGTGATGCGTCACATTTCCGCCCGGCAATTCGCCGCGCTCTGGCTCGCCGCGCTCGTCCTGGTCATCATCGTCAACACCTTCTTCGTCTGGCGCGAAGCGAAGCGGGACAATCGGCCGCTCACCTCCCCGGCGATGAAGCTCGCCTTGCGCGCAATCCTGCCGTGCCTCGCATTGCCCGCGGCGGTCACCGTCTGGTTTTTCTACGATGGCTACGAGTTCGATAACGAGTTGCTCCTCGTGGGCGTCTGGATCGGGTTCTACGGTCTCGCTTTGATCGCGACGCAGCATTTCGCTCCGCGTTCCCTCGTTGTTCTGGGCTGGGCCTTCCTCCTCAGCGCCGTGCTCATGACCATCGCTTCGCGTCAGCTTGAATATTACGCCACGCCTTTGGTGCCGAATGTCGCGATGGGCTTCACCTTCGGCCTGTATCATCTCATCTATGCGGCGTGCGTCTGGCGCTCGGCCCCAGCCGCGCTCGGCCCAGAATGAAAGATGCTCGATTTCGACAAGCTCGACAAAGCCATTCACGAGAAAGGCCGGCTCGCGATCATGACCTTGCTAGCCACGAGAGTGCGCTGGTCATTTCAGGACCTTAAGGCCGAGTTGAACATGAGCGACGGCAACCTGGTCACGCATTTGCGCACGCTGCGCAAACTCGGCCTGGTCGCGCAGACCAAGGAGGTGAAAAACCGGCCGCAAACGAGCTACGCCTTGACGGGGAAAGGCCGGGCGGCGTTTAAGCAATACCTGAGCGTGCTGGAGCAAATCGTGAAAGCTGGGAAGCGCTGAATTTTTTTAGTGATGGTTTTTGTGCTACAAAGTAATGAAGATCATCGTCGCTGAACATCTCGGCATGTGCTTCGGCGTGCGCGATGCCATTGGCCAGGCGGAACGGCTCGCAGCCGAAGCACCGCTCACCATCCTCGGTCAGCTCGTGCACAATCCGGCCGTTCGGGAACAGCTACGCGCTCAAGGCGTGAAAGAACAACACTCGCTTCCGACTGACGGTTCGCAGCGCGTCATGATTACCGCTCATGGCGTGTCCGATGCGCGCCGCGCGCAATTGCAGCAGCGCGGTCTTGATGTTGCCGATGGCACCTGCCCGCTGGTGAAGCACGCGCACACTCAGCTGCGGCAGCTTGTCGCGTCAGGCTATTCGCCGGTCGTGATCGGTCTTCCGAATCATGTCGAAGTTCGCGGGCTGACCGAAGATTTCGCTGAGGCAGTGATCGTCAACGACTTTGCCGATATCGCAAGACTCCCGCGCGTCCCGCGATTCGGCATCATCTCGCAAACCACCCAACCTATTGGTCGCGTGCACACGCTGGTTGAGGCGATCAGGCATGCGCGGCGCCGGATGATGAGGACTACGCGGTCGCACTGACATTGTTCGTGGACGAGGAGAAGGAACACGCGCGACTGCTCGAGCGAATGGTCACGCGGTTCGGCGGCGAGCCTCTGCGGCGGCACTGGACGCATCAACTCTTCCGGCTGGCCCGTCGCGCCTTTGGACTAAAGTTCGAACTCCAGGTGCTGGTGATCGCTGAGCTGGTCGGGACCGCCTATTATCAATTGCTGAAGTTGCGAACGACCGATCCGGTGCTGGACGCGGTTTGCGATTTGTTACTACGGGACGAGGTGCGCCACGTGCAATTCCACGCCGAATGGCTGGGAACGATGCAGGCGCGGTGGCTGCCGGCCGAATGCGACGCGTGGAGTTTGCAATTCCAGTTGCTTTTCACCGCCGCGGCAAAGGTCGCCTGGTTCGATCACGCGATCGCGCTCAAACTCAGCGGCGCGAACAAGCGGGAATTCTTCGGCTCGGCCCGCGCTGAGTGTATCCATTTTCTGAAGCAGCTTGGCGAGTGCAGCGAAGCGCGGGCACCGCTCTGGAAAGCGACATCCGCGTAATCCGCGGTTCCGTTAAATGCTAATCGTGTTATCTTCCTGGCGATGGCAGGCGATCGCTGGTGGGCCGTGAGGTTTCGCCAGAGGAAAGTCCGAACACCATACGGCAGCATGCCGCGTA
>QHBL01000336.1:6202-6788 GCA_003244125.1 Chthoniobacterales bacterium | reverse complement strand
GCGATCCGGATACAGAATTTTCCCGCGAGCGAAGACGCCATCGATATCCCCGAACCAGCGTTGCAACACCTCGACGTAGATCCCGAGCGTGAGCACATTCAGCCCGCTGATCTCGATCCGCTGCCGCCAGTGCGCCGGTGCGCTGGGATTCAAGTAATTTCCGTGGAAACTTTGCAGCCGGATGGTGTGGATTTCGCCGAGGAAATTGTCCGCGAGCATGCTTTTCACGACGCGATCTCCGCGCATCCCGAAAGGGGGCGGGCAAAGCATCGTGACCTGGTTTGGAAAACGGCGCGCCGTCGCCAGCATCTCCTCGGCCTCGGCGCGATCGTTCGCCAGCCGCGCCTGACAAAAAACATGCTTGCCCGCCTCGAGCGCAGAAACGGTGACGGCGGAATGCATGTAAGGCGGCGTGCCGATCCAGATGACATTGATATCGGGCAGCGCGACGAGATCGGCCCAGTTAGCCATCGGCACCGCGCTGGGCACATTTTCGCTGCAAAAATTTTCCGAGCTTTCGTAGGTGGAATTAGAGACCGCGACGATCTCGACATCGGAGCGTTTGCGCAGCGCCGGCAGGTGACGT
>QHBL01000336.1:0-6195 GCA_003244125.1 Chthoniobacterales bacterium | reverse complement strand
CGATCCCGCCCGCGCCGATGATTCCGATCCGCAGTTTGCCATTTCGATTCATGTGGAAAACATTTTGACCACAGTGAGTGCATCACGTTCAACTTCCAAGTGCGCATTGCGAAGTAACGACGTTGTCATGTCCAAGTTTGCCGCCGCGAGCGGAGTTGAAGGTAGCGATCTGCGGAGAATTGATGGTTGACCACCTCCCCAGAACGGCGCACGTTACGCGCTCTTTTCGCGACTATGTCCAAGGTTTGCTCAATCACAGGTTCGCGCCCGAGTCGCGGCAGCGTCATTCACCGTCGCGGCATGGCGAAGAAGAAGGGCGGCGTGGGGCGGCACGTGACGAAAAATGTGCCGCGCCAGTTTCATCCGAATCTGCACGAGCACCGCATCTGGGTTCCTGAGCTGCGCAAGTTTGTGCGCCTGCGTGTCACCGCTCGCGGCCTGAAGACCATCAATAAAAACGGCGCTTACAAAGCGCTGAAGAAGGCCGGGCTAGTCGCAGCTTAGCTGCCTGTCTCGCAAAGCGCGTCGCTGCCATCGGCCGCCGTCTGAGTTGCGCGAATCGCGGCAACGTGTCCGCCTCCTGAGCGGAGCGAAAGATCTCTCAACTGGCTAGAACTTCACTCGCATCGGTGCGGCTTACCGGCGAAGTATGAGGTTCCTCGCCCGCTCCGACGCTCGGCACTGCAGCCGACGGTGCGATATTCTGCGGACCGGCGTCTGCCGCGGACTGCTCAACCGCAACAACGGACGACGCCTCATCCGTTGCAGGCGCAGCACTTTCCTGCGCTGGTGCTTTCGGCCGCGGCAAATCCAGCGAGCCGTCATTGAATTCAATGAGATGGCCCTCCCGCACGAGCCAGCGCAAATCGGACGCGAGCTTCAATTTCGCATCTTCATTCACCGCATCCGCCGGAATCAATTTTTCCGCCAAATTCTTCCGGTTCATCCGCGGCGAAGCTTTCAGCGTTTCCACAATCATCCGCACCGAATCCGAGATGGCCGCTTCATCGATCGCCTTCGGCCGAATGGGCGAGACGAAAAGCATCCCTTTGCGGTGCCGGAAAATGTGCAAGCCCGCCGCGCGCAGCCTGCCTGCCAGCTCCTGCATCATCTTCGAGGGCGAGCGTTCCTCCGCCGCCCACGCGTTCTCGATCACGCGGTTGATACCGCGGTCACGCAACTGCCGGCTCGTCACGCCATCGATCTCCGCCTCACGCGTCTCCGCGATCAGCTCCGGAAGATGTTTTTCTCGAAAATGCCGCTCCGCTTCCTGCTCCGAATGGAAAGTCTGCGGCGAGTCCTCTTGGCGAGTGGTGAATTTCGTCAGCTTGCGCGTTTCCTCTTTCCACTGCTCGACCAGCGCCGGATCGCTCACGATCTCGATCTGCCGTTGAAAATCGGCAAAGCCCATCCGCCGGCTGAACCGCTGCTCGTACAAACGGCGCAGCTGCGGCTGATAAGCATGATGATTCGTCGGTCCGAGCAAGGCGCCGCTGCTGCGTTCACGCGCCACGCTGGTGAAGTTCCCTTTTATCGGTTCGCTTAGCGTCACCTCCGTTTCGTAAAATTCGTCCCGGAGCGCGCGAAACGCCGAACTCTCCACCGCGATGCGGTCACGCGCGATGACGCTCGATTCTCCCAGCCGAAAGAACGCCGGCTCGGGCTCGCTCGCAGTAATGCGCACGTCGTAGCGTTCAGGTTTTTGTAAAAACAAACGCGCCAGCGCGAACAGCGAGTAGGCCGCCGTGCCGTTTTTTATTTGCGCGGCCACGTTTTCGAACGCCGTATTGTGCGGGAGAAAACGCACGTCGAGCTGCGGCAGCACTTCGGGTGCACGCTGCGGCATGTCCGGACGCGGCGACCTGTTGTCGCGCCGCGGCTCGCGACGTTCACCGCGAGTCTGCTGGTCGCGTTCTTTCGGACCGCGTTCGGGACGTTGCTCGCGCCGTTTATCGCGATGACGATCGCGCTGCCGCGGGCGCCCCGTGCTGCGATCAAATTGCGTCGCCGGCGCCTCTTCGCCTTCGAAGTTGGAGTACTGCGCCGCATCCTGTTTTACCCAGGCCGGGAGAAAGCGCAGGTCGATCAGATCCGGCGGCGGTTCTGCGGGGGAGGGCACGTTGCTCATGTACTTCATCGGCGGGAGAAGTCCACCGGAGGAGTTGGAATGGTGACTGGTCACTGGTGAATAGAATCAGCGCCGCCTCCATTCACGATTCACCGGTCACCATTCACATTTTCGTACTTGCCAACGCGCGCGCCGCGGAGTATCGCGGGGGCACTAAATTCTATGGCCGACAAATCAATCGAAGAAAAGGTTAAGGACATCATCGTCGAACAACTCGGCGTTAATCCTGAGCAGGTCACGCCGCAGGCTTCCTTCATCGAGGATTTGGGAGCTGATTCCCTCGACATCGTTGAGCTGGTCATGGCGTTCGAGGAAGAGTTCGGGGTGGAAGTTCCCGACGAAGACGCGGAGAAACTCCAGACTGTCGGCGACGTCATTAGCTACATCAAAGAGCGGGCCAAGCCGAAGGAAGGCGAGAGCGGCAGCTAAGGGTCCGCTGACGGCACGCGGCGCTTGCGCGACGGCACGCGGAACCCACAGCCCTGTCATCCCGAGCGCAGCAAAGCGGAGTCGAGGGATCCCGCGGAAGTCACCGTTAAGGTAGCGCGGCGGGATTCCCTCGACTCCGCTCGGGATGACAGGCTGCTTTTCTCTTGCGCTACGGCTTCGCCCTCACAGCTTAATCAGTGCGCTTCTTTAACGAGCCGCTCCTTCACATCGGCGGTCATTACATCACCGCTGCGGGCATGGTGGCGTTCGTCAGCTTTTTCGCCGGAGGACTGCTCCTGGCGCGAGTCTTTCAGAGCGATTTCTTCCGCCGCCTTCTCACCCGGCTCAAGCTCGGCAAAAGCTTCGCCTCCATCGTCCCGACCATCCTCAGCCTCGCCGCGCTCATCTTCTTCACCGTCACCGCGATCAATGCCGGCGGCATTCCCCTGGCATGGAATCAGCCGCTGCCGGCCGTTTCACTCACGCTCGTTCAGGTCTTTCTCCTCGTCGGCCTGCTGCTCGCCGTCTTCTGGTTTTCCGCCCGCACCAAAACGTTCCTCTTCAATCGGCTGCTCGTTAACAGTGGCCTCGATCGCTCACTTCAGTACGCGATTTCACAAATCGTCAGCAACGTCGTCCTCGTCGCCGGCGTCTTCATCGTCCTTGACAACGCCGGTATTCATCTCGGGACGCTCACTGTTTTTGCCGGCGCTGTCGGTGTCGGTGTTGGCTTTGGCCTGCAAAATATCGCCAGCAATTTTATCTCCGGTCTGGTCATTCTCGCGGAGCGGCCGATCACCATCGGCGACCGCGTCGAAGTCGCCGGCGTCACCGGTCAGGTGCAGCAAATCCGCGCCCGCAGCACCGTCATCATCACTAACGACAACATCGCCATGATCGTGCCGAACACGAAGTTCATCGATTCGCCGGTAAAAAACTGGACCTACGGCGATCCGCGCGTGCGCTTTCGTCTGCCGGTGGGGGTGGCTTACGGCAGCGATCTCGACAAGGTGCGCGACGCCATGGTCGAGATCGCGCGCAATCACGAAAGCGTCCTGAGCGATCCGGCGCCCAGTGTGTTCCTGAATAATTTCGGCGATAGCTCGATCAATCTCGAGCTCGTCGTCTGGAGCGATGAGATGAGCAACCGGCCCAGCCGTTTTCGGAGCGATCTGAACTTCGCCATGGCCAAAAAGTTCAGCGAGCTCGGGATCGAGATCCCCATTCCGCAGCGCGATCTCAACTTCCGCTCGGGTGTGGTGCGGGTGGAGATGAATGAATCGCAGCAGCGCTCGCGTGCTGACGGCGCGCTTGAGCAAAACGCCAGCGCCGCGTAATAATACGTTTTAGCCCGGCCGCGGGCGTCCCAATGTCTACGTTCTCATTTCCGGGTGGCACCGCCACCATTCTCCAGCGCAATGATCTTGCCGCATCAGGTGAATGGAGCCGCGCCTTCCGCAGCCAGTGCAAGGATCATCGTTACTATGAGATCATCGAGCAGACGCTGGCTAACGACTTCCAGTACCAGTATCTTCTCCTGCGTGATACTGCCGGTGCGGTGCGCGGCATTCAGCCGTTCTTTTTTGTGCAGCAGAATCTGGTCGAAGGAATCCCCGGTGGTTTCCGGCAGATGGCCGAGAAAGTCCGCCGCGCCTTTCCGCGTTTTCTCACCATGCGCATGCTGATGGTCGGCTGCGCGGCGGGCGAAGGCCACATGGGTAATTTCGCGTCAGCGGATTTGCCCTGGCTGGCTGATGCCCTGCACGCCGTGCTGCCGGCGATCGCGCGCGGCGGCAAAGCCTCCCTTATCGCTCTAAAGGATTTCTCATCCAAATACCGGGACGTGCTCGGCTGCTTTTCAAGCAATGGCTATGCGCGTGTGCCGAGCATGCCGATGACGCGGCTCGCCCTGAACTATCGCGATTTCGACGACTATCTCGCCGGCCTCGGCTACGCCACGCGCAAGAGTCTGCGCCGCAAGTTTCGCAAGATCGACCGTGCCGCCGAGATCACGCGCGAGATCACGAGCGACATCACACCTTACATTGACGAGGTCTATCCGCTTTACCTCGCCGTGCACGAGCGTTCGCCGATGAAGTTCGAGACATTGACCAAAGAGTATCTTCGCCAGGTCGGTCGCGAGATGCCGGAACGCACTCGCTATTTCATCTGGCGAATCGAGGGCTGTATCGTTGCCTTCAGCCTCTGCTTTGTCCACGACGGCACGATTTACGACGAGTATCTCGGTCTCGATTACTCAGTCGCGCTCGATCTCCATCTCTACTTCCACACCATTCGCGACATTCTCAGCTGGGCCATCGAGAACGGTCTCACCTTCTATTGCAGCAGCCCGCTCAACTACGACCCCAAGCTTCACCTCGGCTTCGAGCTCGCGCCGCTTGATCTCTACGTGCGCCACTCCCGTGCCGTGCTTAATCCCATCTTCGGACGCGTCGTGAAATGGCTCGAGCCGACGCGGCACGATGCCGTGCTGCGGCGTTTCCCCAATGCGGCGGAACTTTGGGGATGAACTGGCCGGATGTAGAAAAGCGCGAGCTGTCATCCCGAGCGGAGTCGAGGGATCCCGTGGAAGTTACCTAAAAGTCCTGCACGGGAATCCCTCGACCTCCGCTTCGCTTCGCTCGGGATGACGCGCGCTTTTCCGCACGATGACAAATCGCGGGGCGATTCGTCACTCGCCACTCGTCACTCGCCACTCGTCACTATCTTCCTTAATCCATGGTTCCAGATCGGCTTCAGCACCGTCGCCGTCGCTACCGCTGAGCTGTTCCTAAAACGCGGCGCCATGAAGGCGCCCGCACTTCCCGCCAGCGTGAATTGGACCGGCGTGTCCGGACTGGCTTCGCCCCTCGTCTGGCTGGGAATCGTGCTCGTCGCCATCAGTTTCGTGAGCTGGCTCTACGTGCTGCGTTTTATCCCGCTCTCCATCGCATTCCCCCTTTCGCAATTCGTCCACGTCCTCATCCCGCTCGGCTCCTGGATTTTCCTTGGCGAAATAATCTCGGCGCGCCGCTGGGCCGGGATCGCTCTCGTGGTCGGCGGAATTTTCGTCGTGGCGAAGCCGGTAGCGCGCCTGGAGGAAAAGTTATGACGCCGATTTCCGCATTGCTCATCTCGCTCACGCTCCTGGCTTTTGTCGCGGGCCAGCTCCTGCTCAAGCACGCCATGGAACACGAGCTGCGCAGCGCCCGTTTCGCCAAATTTTTCAGCAGCGGCCTCGTCGCGATGACGTTTTCCTTTTTCGTCACGCTCGGGCTGCTGCGGCAATTCGATCTCAGTTACCTTTATCCATTCCAGGGGATGAGCGTCGTCATCATCACCATCCTGGCTGCCTTCATTTTGCGCGAAAGACTGACGGCGCGACTCCTTTTAGGCGCGATTTTGGTCAGCGCCGGAGTGGTGCTCGTCTCACTGAGCTAACACCGGCCAGAGCGCTTCGAAAGCAGCGCGGTTTGCATTTCGTATCGCAGTAATGTCCGGCAATTGAATCCGGGGATGATCCATTTGCGCGGCGAACCCTTGTTTGGCGCGGGCAAATCGCGGCGCCGACCAGGCGCCGCAGAGATCGCCCGCGACAATAGGGGCATACTTCCGCAGCGTCTGCAAAGCCCAGCGCA
>QHBL01000081.1 GCA_003244125.1 Chthoniobacterales bacterium | reverse complement strand
GCGGGCGTGACCGATAATCTTTTGAAACTCGCGCGCGAAGTCTCGCCGCAACCGGCGCCGCGCGAACTCGATCTTTTGCTCGCGACGGGTGAGCAAGCTGCGAGCGCGCTGGTAGCGATGGCCATTAATGCCCGTGGTGGCCGCGCCATTTCACTTAACGGCGCGGAGGCGGGGATCCTGACGGATCGCTTTCACACCAAAGCGAAGATCGCCAACATCAGTCCGCGTCGAATCCAGAATCTCCTCAGCGAAGACTACATCGTGCTGGTCGCAGGATTTCAGGGGCAAACAGCGGAAGGTGAAACGACCACACTCGGGCGCGGCGGGTCCGACTTGAGCGCCATCGCGCTGGCCGGAGCGCTCAACGCCGACGCCTGCCAGATTTTCACCGACGTCGACGGCGTCTTCACCTGCGATCCGCGGCTGATTCCCGACGCAAAAAAAATCGACGAAATTTCCTACGACGAACTACTCGAGATGGCGGGAGCGGGCGCGAAGGTCATGCAATCCCGCGCAGTCGAATTCGCCAAGAAATTCTCCGTCCCGTTCGAAGTGCGCTCAACCTTCAGCGGCGCCTCCGGCACGGTGGCGCGCGAGGAGACGCCGAACATGGAAGAGGTGGTCGTGCGCGGCGTGAGCGTGGATCGCAGACAGGCGAAGGTGACCATCTGCGGAGTGCTGGATAAAGCTGGGGTGGCAGGCGAGATTTTCGGGTCCATCGCCGCAGCTAATGTCATCGTAGACATGATCGTGCAAAACGTTTCCACCGGGGACACGACGGACGTGTCGTTCACCATTCACGAGAACGATCTCGAGCAGGCACGGCGAATCCTGGAGCCGATGCTGGCGCAGATCGGCGCCAGCGGCATTAACGCGCGCAACGGCGTCGCGAAGTTGAGCGTCGTCGGCATCGGCATGCGTTCGCACTCAGGGGTCGCCGCGAAGTTCTTTCATTGTTTGGGCGCCGGCGGCATCAACATCGAGTTAATCTCAACCTCGGACATCAAAATCGCCGTAGTCGTCAGCGAGCGCGACATCGACAAAGCAGCGCGAGTCACACACGAAGGCTTCGGCCTGGCGCGACTCACGCCAGCGCCAGTGAGCTAACGCGGCTGAGGTTTATGGGTGAGTCAGCGGTAACCGCGGCTGCCCATTTGCATCCGCCGCGGACAGGAAGAACATCGGCGCCAGGTGACGCCGTGTAGGAAAGGGCACTGCAGCTTTGCTTTATAACATCAGACAATGTATGTCATATAAAATGCGACGGTGTCGTTTACCCGGAGCCCCGGCAATTTTACGGGTTGGACCTTGAGTTGTCCCACTTGCCTTTTATCCCGAATCGCCCCGGTTTAACCCGAAAAACGTTGACTATTAGATATTTACGAATCGCAGCGCCCCTTGAACCGGCTAGCGAGACTTGTCCCACCTGAATCCGAGTCCGCCGCCGGCGAGTTCCACCTGTTTACGAGGGAACGCGAGTTCCAAGTGGGACAAGTCAAGCGCCCCCGCAGGACGTGGAACCTGGAACCGCTTTTGTCCCGCTTTTTCGGGGTTTCTGGCTTCCTGCAGCCGCCTTGCTGAGCCGCTGCAAAGCCGTTACTCTTCTCGCTTCCGCAGGCCAAATCCGCGCCGAGCTATCGCGCAGATTAGTTTGGCCCACGAGAAACTGCGCCTGCAGATCACAACCGTGCGGACGAGAAATTCGCGGAGCTGTTTCCATCGTCGCGAAAAACATCTGCGCCAGCGCTCGATTTGAAAATCCCACGTGGCCGACGAATGATGCGGATGCCGCATCGCTCAGACCTAACGAAGCGCGTCGGCGTTACAATCGCGAAGTTTACGTTGTCCTTGAGCCTTACTCTTTTCGGATTCGGGTGCGTCGGCCCAAACAAGTCGCTCTATCCGCCGCGCTCCGGCGAACCGGCGCGTACCGTCTACGTCATCAATCACAGCATCCTTCACACTGGCGTCGCGGTGCAACGCTCCGACATTCCGCCTGGGATTTGGCCTGCGGGCCGTGACTACGACGGCTTCCGGTATCTCGAAGTCGGCTGGGGCGAAGACGATGGTTATCGCAAACCTCTTTCGCCGCGCACTGCCTTCCACGCCCTCCGCGGCTCGACGAAGACGGTGCTGCTTTGCGGTGGCTTCGACCAACCTTCTAACCGCGGGCGCGCCGTCATCGCGATCGATCTTTCGCAGCGCGGTTTTGATCGGCTATGCCAGCATATCGCGCGGACCTACGCGCTCGATGAATCAGGGCGGCCTATTCTTTTGGAGAAAGATTGGTATCGCGCTCGCGGCCGCTATTCCGGATTCCACAATTGCAACACCTGGATCGCAGCCGGTCTGCGCGCAGCGGGTTGTCCGATCAATCCCACGATTAGCATCACTCCGCGTCCCCTGCTCCTTCAGGTCCGACAATTCGGCCGCGATATCGCCAAGACAAAGGGATAAAGCCGAGTCCGCGACAGCCGATTACTCCCACGAATCCCGGCCGGCGCCGATTGCGAAAGCTCTCGTGGACGGGAATAAACAGCGAAAAGGTCATCGTTAGCTCAGAAAAGTGCGCGATGCACTGGCTCCTCTGATCGCGAAATGCAGGTTCAGCGATTGGCAGTGCGTCGCCGCTGCAATCGATCAAATCGCTCAACGGCAAAATCGAAGGACCTAACCATTCTGCGGGCGTATGTTACGCGCAACTTGCGCCAGCAATTTAACCGCAGCTGCGATCGCAAAACCCAGAACGCGGTTAAGTTCGCTCGCGGCCTATCCAAGCGTTCCACTCTCTTACGACCGCGTCCAGCTTCGTCCATTTGCTCGATGCTCAAGACGATTCCGCCTTCGTCGAAATCGCCCACAGCATGCAGCCGATCGAGAAGGTCAGGGGAAGCCCGGAGGCGAGCAATGCGAAATCATTGTGCTCATCGGAGCGGAGTTTCTTGGCGAAGTCTATCACTTCAGCCCACCCGTGCGGCACTCCGCGCGGTTATGACTACGGCATTCTGAAGCTCTCATTTTGCGCGCGCCCTCTCCAACTTTTCGAAGGCGAGTTGTGCCCTTTTGCATTCCACTAACGGCTGCGGGATTGTCGCTGCGCGGAGCCGTGTTCCCTTTGCGAGGTTTTGCCTCACGTAGCTGTCCGACAACTGTTCGCGCGATCGCTTCGCAGCCTCCCGACGGCACTCGCGGGATGATGTTAATAGCATCTTCACGCGCTCCTTTCCTTCAATCGCTTCCTCTCTCTTTTGCGGCCTTGGGGAACAACCGCCTTCTGCTTTGCTGCCCACTTCGCCGCGGAGCACGATGCTTGTGCAAAGGCGCGCTGCCAAAATTCTGACCAGTCCTTCGGTCTTGTTTGGTCTTTGCTCATCTGCTCGGCTCCTTTCTTCTGAACTGGCGGGCAAGCGCTCTTTGGAATAGTTGAGATTTAGAAATACCGAGCTTGCGAGCCTTGGCGTCGACAGCCGTCTTTAACGCTCGCGGCATCCGAAGCGTGACGCGGCGATTGCGCGGCATCTTCGCAGCCGCTTTTTCCAACGCAGGAAGCTTTTCCTGGATTGCGAGCCGAACGAACGCTGCGCGTGAAACACGTAACGCTTTGGCCCCTTTGTCGATTGCGTTAACCAACTCCATTGGCGCACGAAACCCGATGCGGCGCTTCTTTATCCGAACTGTTTTGGTAGCCATACTATTCCCCTCTCCTTGCTAATTCTTTTGCGACCATCTCGCGGCGTTTCTGCAGCACTTCAGGTGTTAGGCGAAGCTGCTTCATTTCGTCCGGCGACAGTGGACTGATTGCTGCAATCAGATGGGCTCGCGGCGCCGCGATTCTAAAAGTTCCCTGAAACGTGATCGGCGTTGCATCAGCGAGTTGAGTTAACTGCTCCCGTGTCGCGCTCGCGAAGAAAAGCTCCCATCGCTCTGCCGCCTTGAGTCCTGTGCTCGGTTTGAAGATCATGGTTTGCGCTTGCGAAATCGGAATCAGTCGAAATCGGGCCGGGTCCGGTTCGGTCAACCATCGCCTCCGATCCGCCAATGTTTCGACGTCGTGGGCGCTCATCGAGCTGAGCTCATTCATCGTAACGACCGGGATCATC
>QHBL01000385.1:2264-23785 GCA_003244125.1 Chthoniobacterales bacterium | reverse complement strand
GTCGAAGGAGAACAGATCGCAATTCACCTGCACCGCGGCGGCCGGTTGTTTTCCGATCAGTTGAAACCGGAGCCGCACGTCGCGTCGCGCCGCGAGTGGCTCGGCGGCGAGTAGTTGCAAGCGGAGCGGTTCGCCATCCGCTTCGACCGCGAAACGCGAAGCGAGCAGCGCGGACAGTTGGTCGGTGTCCGACGCCAGAGTGGATGGTTCGAGCAGGCTCTCTTCAGTGACGCCGGAAAGCTCGCGTGAGAAATTTTTTGCGGATGCTTCGATTGTTGCCTCCGCTCCGCTGCGGTCAATGCGCACGTCGACGTAACTCAGAGGCAGATCGTGCCCAAACGCCGCTCCCGACAGAAGGATGGCAGCGAGGCCCGCGAGGGCAGCGCACATCCGGCGCTTCATCGCGCTAAACCCTCCAATGCATCCTGCGCGACCTTGCTCTGGAGTAGATCGAAGTGGGGATTGAGTGCGAGCGCGTGTTTTAAAAACTCGACCGCCGTCGCGTTTTCCCCAGCCGCGCGCGCGATCATCCCTGCGTGGTAAAAAAAGCGCGCGTCGAGCGTGCCGAGCCGCAGTGCCTCTTCCATCGCCGACTGCGCTTCCGCTATGCGGCCGGCTTTGAGCGCCGTCCACGCGAGCGCATCCGCGCCATACACATCGTGCCGCCCGGCCGCGTACTCGCCTTGCGCGAGCGCGTAAGCTTCTTCGGCCTTCAAGTCGTGGTCGGCGTAGAAGAGCGCGAGGTTGCGATTGAACGGCGAGTTATGAATTTTGCGCGAATGCTCGCCGAGTTGCTCGACCAGCTCGAAACGAACCCCAGCGTCCGCCGCGCGTCCTGCCTGCGTGTAGAGATCACCGAGCGCTGCCATCGAATTGACGTCGGGCGCGATCCGCACCGCTTGTTCGTAGAGCATGATCGCTGCGGGAAAATCTCCGCGTCTGGCGCAAACCCGGCCGAGCGCAGCGAGCGCGCGGAACGAGTTGGGCAAATCGGCTAACGCTTCGCGATAGCAGCGCTCCGCCTTCTGGTCGTCACCCGCCGAAAATGCGATTTCACCCAGTTGCCAGCGGCACCACGCGACCGCTTCGCGCGGCGGATCAGGTTGGCCTGACAAGAGCTTGAGCGCTCTCCAGAGATGTGCTTTGGCGTCATTTGGGTCGGCGCGCAGAAACGCGGCGCGCGCCAGCCTCGTGTGCGTGCCGGAGTCCTCCGGGCTCAGCCGTTCCATTTCCGCAAACGCTTTCGTCGCGGCATCGTAATCACCCAGCTCGAGCTGCGCATCGCCCAAAATAGCGAATGGCTCACTCTTGCCGGGATTCAGTGTGATCAGCGTCATGGCGTGATCGCGCGCCGCCGCGAAGTTGTGATTCGAAAACTCACAACGCGCGAGCGCCGTCAACCCGCCGACATTTCTTTCCGGGACCACCGTATCGACCGATGCGTGCGCCGCTGCCAGCGCGCGCGGCAGGTAATCTTCGTTGCCGCTCTCGCGCACTGCCTGGAGGTAATATTCGGCGAGCGTGTTTTGAGAGCGCGTGTCCTCCGGATCGCGCTCGACGCGTGCGAGGTAGAAACGAATCGCGGCTTGCGTCGCGCCTTCGTCGGAAAGAGAAACCTTCGTCTGCTCGCGCGGTGCCGGCGTGAGCACGGCCGGACGAGATCGCGTGCCTAACGAAAACAAGCCGCCAAGAACGATCGCGCTGATCGTCAGCGCGATTCGAAATCTCAGCGGCCTGCCTTTGTCCGGGATCGTCATGATCGCCGCCGTCACCTCATCCACTGCAACAGAATCGACGCCGCGCGCGCTGATGAAAGCTGTCATGTTCGCCTCGACGAAGCGCTCCGCGCCGTCAGCGAGTGCCCACGGCGCGGAGCTTTCCAACCAACTATTGCCGCGTGTGATCGTCCTTCGCGCCGGCTTCAAATGGCTGCGTCGGATCTGCTACGAAAGGGAACTTGTCGCGGAACGGCTTTTCGTTCGCATCGACTTTATCGCCCAGCGCTTTTCCGTTGTTGATCATAGTGAAGACCATGTCGACCACGTCATCCTGGAGGCGGCGCCCGCCCATTTTACCAAAGCCACCATCCTTGTTGCTTCCGCCGCCCGATCCCTTGTTAGGCACCGTCAGGTCGAGGCGCAGAATGTCGCCGTTATCGACTGCGATCTTCGCCAGCTTCGCGATGTGCTCCTCGTCCGTGTTCATCGCTTTGAGCGATTTCACGATGTCGTCCTTGAACTTGCCTGCCGCGTCGTCGGTCGTGGACGCTGCATTATATTCGTCTTTTCTGGCCGGAGGAAGGAGGCCGTTGTTCACCAGCGGATTCCCATCGCGATCCACGTTCACGTAATCGCCCTCGCCGGTCAGCACTCCTTCCGCGCCGAACTTCTGCGTCACATGCCGTTGCGTGATCGCGTTGATGCCGATCACATCGGACGTGCCTTTCAGCATTTTCGCCGGCACGCTCACGGCGGTGATCAGCGTGTTAAAGCCCGCGTAAGTGTCGCGGCCACCGCGTTCGCTGAGGTACGAAGTCTGCGGATGTCCCGGATTCTTGATGGCGGAACCGACGAGACGATTCGCGCCTGTGTCATCGAGGAAAAACGGATCGTCCGCGACGCCCGCGTAGAACTTCGCGCCGGTCTCCTTATCTTCCGTGATCACGATTTCGGGAGCCTTATACTCCTGAGTCGCCTTGGTGGTTGGCGCGGTGAAAGTCTTTCCGCCCGGCAGCGTGATCGTGGCGGTTTGCGTTTTCTCGCGGCCCAGCCCCTTTGAATAAACAACATCAACGAACGCATCCGGTTGCGCGTCTCCCGTATTCTCGATTTCAAATCGGTAACGAATGTTGTGATCGAAGATGGCCATGCCGAAATGTTCGCCGGAAACGACGAACCCTTGCGTGCTCATGATGAGGACGACCTGCTCGTTGTCGTTCGGGTCGAGGAACGCGTAGTTGTCGGTTAAATCCGCACCGCGATCCTGCGTGATCGAGGGGGAATCGATGTGATCGGATGCGCGGAGTTTTGGTGCGCCGGGCAGCAGTGTGGCGATAAGCGCACAAGCCGCCAGCAGTCTTACACCGCGAGGTGCGATGGGGTGGAAGAGTTGGTCTTGCTGAATCATAAATCTTTCTTTTTGAGGTTCGCTTTCACAAAGAGAGAGCAGCCGATCAGAAAGTTTATTCCGGATTATTTGCATTCGTTAGGTTCATGCTTCGAGGCACAAGAAAACCGCGCCGGGCTCGAAGCCACGGCGCGGTCTCACAATTACTATGCGAACTTACTGGCGCGTGTGATCGTCAGGATCTTGTCCGGGCGGGAACGGCTGGGTCGGATCGGCCACGAACGGAAAGACGTTGCGGAATGGAACTTCGTTCCCATTCACGAAATCAGTCAGAAGAACACCGTTGTTGATCAGGGTGAAGGTCGTGTCCACCACATCGTCGACCAAGCGGCGCCCGCCCATGTTGCCGAAGCCACCGCCGGGATTGTTGCCGCCTTGCGGGCCGAAGTTTGGCACGGTCAGATCGAGGCGCAGGATGTCGCCCTTGCGCTGATATATATCGAGGATCGTATTGATGTGCGCGTCGTCGGTGGCGAAATTGCGCAGAGACTTCACGAGATCGGCCGCGAACCTGCCGCGTGCGTCGTCCTCGGTGGTGGCGCCGTTGTATTCATTCTTCCGGGGTGCGGGGATGAGCCCGTTGTTCACGAGCGGATTTCCCTGGCGAATCGGGTTACTCGCCGATAAGATTCATTCTCTCCCTGGGAGCGTTTCCTTCACGCACGCTGGGGGACCGACCGGCGAGCCTAGTTGGTAAATTACAAAAAAGTAGTTAACGAGAGATAGGTGCTATTTCTTCTCGAATTCCGAACTGCTCGTAGCTTTAATTTCGGTATCGCACGTTCCGCCCATTTGCCCGCGCTGGGATCGGATTCATGCCGCGCGTCGAATGATTCCCGACTCGAATAATAGATGATCCAATCGCCTCGCCGCATCCGGTGAAGAGCTTCCGGTCGCCCGTGACTCAGCTGGCAGAACCCGCCGGCGACCCCGCGCAGGACGTGATCACGCGTGGCGTTGCCAATCCAGAATTGGGGCGTTAGTTACTTCATCGTGGCCGTTTATGAAAATAAGCAGACGAAACGGTTGGCCGTTAATCTGGGCGCGAAAATCTTACCTTAAAGTGTGGGCGAACTTCGTCTGGTCTTTGCGCGCCGGGCACGTTTGAGTTCGACGGGCGTTTTCCTCGCAACCGACGTGGCCGGCGCCGTTGCGCGGGCGTTGTTTTGTCCGTGCAGGTTGAGCAATGATTCCATGAACTTTTCTTCAAGGCTGGAGCAGACGCACAGAACTACTGCCTCGCGGCAACCTTCTCCCGCGAGATAGGCATGTCCCATGTTCGAGTCGATATAGACTGATTCGCCGACCTTCAGGGTCATCGGATCGTAAAATTCCGTATGAAGCACGACCGTTCCTTCCAGCACGCAGGTGTATTCTTCGCCGGAGTGCCGCACCAGGTCGCCGAACTCATCGAGAGTTTTGGCGCGGACGCGGGCCAGGACGGGAATCATGCGCTTGTGGCGTAGCTCTGGGCAAAGGTAGTAGTAATCGTAGTTCGCGGTTTTCACGCGCACGGCATCTTCCATTCGTCCGACGCTGCGCCGCGCCGTCACCGCAGGTTCCGCCGTGTCGGTCGGCTCGGCGAATAACTCCGACATCGTAATGTTCAGCCGCTGGCTAAGAAGCTGGAGCTTGTCGTAGGTCAGTGTCAGCCGGTCGTGTTCTACTTTGGACAAGGTGGAAAGCGGAATGCCGGAATGCGCGCTCATTTCCTTGAGCGTCCAGCCCTTGTGCGTGCGCAGAGCCCGCAGGATGCGGCCGATAGAGGGTTGCTGCGACTTCATAAAGTTTCGGGGAAATTAGTCACAGCCAGAAAAAGAGCGGCATTTGCCGTCGTCTCGTTCTTTCCGAGCATGGTCGCTGGGCTAACGCTTGTCAAAAGATCGCATTCGCGCTGGGATAGCCGAGTCGCGAGCAAAAACTTGACAATTTTCTGATTGGACTTGTTACTGTCCTGATTAGGATAAGTCGCTCATTCTCGCTTCGAAGTCTCAACCAAACCAACTATGCGCACACGATTCGTTCCGATCATTCTTATTAGTAAGTTCGCGGCCATCGCTGTGGGTCTTTCTTCTGCGTCCGGACAGGTACCAAGCATCGCGCCACCGGCAGCGGCTCCCCCAGCTGGCGCGCCCGAAACCGGTGCAAAGACGCCGGAACTACCCGCTCCGGCCGCGCAGGCATTGACGAAAGAGGATGTGCAAGCGTGGCTCGACGGATTCATGCCTTATGCGCTGCAACGCGGGGATATCGCGGGTGCAGTGGTGGCGGTGGTGAAAGACGGCCAGGTGATGCTGAGCAAGGGATATGGCTATGCTGATGTCGCGGGGCGCAAACCGGTCGATCCTGCCAGTACGCTTTTCCGCGCGGGATCGGTCTCCAAGCTCTTCACCTGGACGGCGGTGATGCAGATGGTCGAACAAGGCAAGATCGATCTCGACGCCGACATTAATACCTACCTCGATTTAAAAATTCCGGAGCGCAACGGCAAGCCGATCACGATGCGCAACCTCATGACGCACACGCCGGGTTTCGATGAAAATGCGCGGGCGTTGATCACTTCGGATCCGAAAGAATTTCTGCCGCTGGACCAGGCACTGAAACATTGGATTCCTCCGCGCGTGACCGATGCGGGCAGCACGCCGGCCTATTCGAACTATGGCGCGGCCCTGGCGGGATATATCGTGCAGCGCCTTTCCGGGTTGTCGTTCGACGATTACATCGAACAAAAAATCTTCGCGCCGCTTGGGATGACCCACGGCACTTTTCGGCAGCCGTTGCCGGAGCGTTTGCAAGCGGACATGTCGAAGGGCTATAAGCTCGGCTCGGGCGACCCCAAACCGTTCGAAATCATTTCCGTCCCACCCGCTGGTTCGCTCTCGATCAGCGGGAGCGACATGGCGCGCTTCATGATCGCGCATCTCCAAAATGGCCAATTCGAATCCGGGCGCATATTGAAGGAAGAGACAGCGGTGAAGATGCACAGCACGGCAGCTGAAGGCATCGCTCCTTTGAACCAAATGTTGCTCGGATTTTATCAGAACAACATCAACGGCCGGCGCGTGATCACGCATGCCGGCGACACGGAGTGGTTCCACAGCGAATTAAACCTTCTGCCGGATAATGGCGTTGGATTGTACTTGTCAGTGAACAGTCAGGGTAAAGAGGGCGCAGCCGGCCCACTTCGCACCATGCTCTTCCAGCAATTCATGGAGCGTTATTTCCCTGGCCCGCTGGCCGAAGGCAAAGTGGACGCCGAGACGGCGAAGGCGCACGCCCGGCTGATGACCGGTCGTTATACCCTTAGCCGGCGCGCCCACACCAGCTTTCTCTCGATGCTCAACTTGCTCGGCGAAATCCAGGTGGCGCCGAACAAGGATGGCACGATCACGGTTACAGCCTTGAAGGGAGCAGATGGTCAGCCGAAGAAATGGCAGGAGATCGCGCCGTTTGTCTGGCGCAACGCGGCGGGCGGCGATCGGTTGGCGGCGAAGGTGGATAACGGTAAGGTCGTGCGCTTCGCCTACGACGAATATCCGTTCATGATGTTTGAGCCGGTACCGTGGTGGTGGTCATCGGGTTGGTTGCTTCCGTTGTGGCTGATGTCGCTGGTGGCGCTCGCGCTCACGACGCTGGCCTGGCCGGTTTCGGCGATAGTCCGGCGGCGCTATGGCGCGGCTTACGAACTAACCGGCAAGGAAGCGAAAGCGCATCGTCTGGTCCGGATCGCTTCCTTACTGGTAGTAGGAATCATGCTGGCGTGGGTATTTGTGGTTAGCTTGATTGCAGCAGATCTCAACTGGGCGGGGGCGAAGATGGATGTTTGGTTGATCCTTCTGCGGGTAGCTACGTTTGTCATCCTGGTTGGCGGGGCGGCGCTGGGTTGTTGGTACGCCGGGACGGTGCTGGCGAGCAAGCGCCGGAGGTGGGCGAAAGTGTGGAGCGTGGTGTTGGCCGTTGCTTTCCTGGTCGCTCTTTACGTCGGAGTAGTGTTTCACCTGGTCGGTTACACCGCCAACTACTAACGCATGGTGACCGAAGCTTCTGCCGCGGTGCGGTTGGAGGGACGCCCGCCGTGGCGTCCCATCGTCGCCGGACGGACAGCGCCCGTCCCTCCAGTTCCGTAGGAGAGCAAGCAGGATCAAAGCTTGACAATTCTCTAATCAGAATTGTTACTGTCCTGATTAGGACAAATACGGTTTTCTCCTGTCAGTAAAAAATCTGCGTATCCGATCATTTGCTACGTGTTTGGCCTGCCTTTCAGCGACGCTGCTATTTTCTCGCGGCCTTGCCCAAGTCCCAAGCATCGCGCCACCGCCGACGACTGCGCCTGCCGCCGCCCGGGAGATGGGAGCGAAGACGCCGACGGCGCCAGGGCGGGGGGCTCATTCATTAACGAAAGAGGACGCGGATGCCTGGCTCGATGGTCTGATTCCGACTTCTTTGCAGCGTGGTGACGTCGCCGGTGCAGTGGTCGTGGTAGTAAAAGATGGCGCTGTCCTGCTCGCGAAAGGCTATGGCTATTCCGACGTAGCCGCGCACAAGCCGGTCGATCCAGATCGCACCTTGCTTCGGCCAGGATCAGTTTCGAAACTCTTCGTTTGGACGGCGGTGATGCAGCAAGTCGAGCAGGGTAAGCTCGATCTGGATGCAGATGTTAACACTTATCTCGATTTCCAAATTCCCTCTTTCCACGACAAGGCGATGACGTTGCGCGATCTGATGACGCACACGGGGGGATTCGATGAGGACGGGCGGGCGTTAATCGTCACCAAGCCGAAGGATCTGCATTCGTTGGAGGAAACATTGAAACGGTGGATTCCGCCACTGGTGACCGCGCCGGGAAGCACACCTGCCTACTCCAACTACGGATGCTCACTCGCCGCCTACATTGTGCAGCGCGTCTCGGGAGAATTGTTCGACGATTACGTGGAGCGGCACATTTTCGGCCCATTGGACATGAAATACTCAACGTTCCGTCAGCCGGTGCCGGAGCGGCTGTTACCCTTCCTCGCGAACGTTTACAAGCTCGCTTCGGGTGAGCCACAGCCTTTCGAGATAGTCACTCTTGCGCCCGTGGGCGCTCTTTCGGCCAGCGGCGGTGACATGGGCCGTTTCATGATTGCCCATCTGCAAAAAGGCGCCTTCGAGTCCAATCGGATTCTACAGGAAGCGACCGCGGTCAAAATGCACGGCACGCCTCGTGACATGATCGCGCCTCTCAACCGAATGCTCCTGGGCTTCTACGAAAACAATATCAACGGCCACCGCGTCATCTCGCACGCCGGGGATATGCAATTTTCTCACGCCGAGCTGAGTCTTTTCGTTGATGACGGCGTGGGATTATACATTTGCACGAATAGCCTGGGGAAGGAAGGCGCCGGTGCGTTCATCCGCTCCATATTGTTTAGGGAATTTAGCGATCGCTATTTTCCTGGCTCCTGGCCGGAAGGCACGGTGGATGCGAAGACTGCCAAGGCCGACGCCGCGCTGGTGGCGGGACGTTATCTTTTTACCCGGCGATCTCATGAGAGCTTCTTTTCGATAACAGATCTACTCGGCCAGATAAAGGTCGTCCGTGAAAAGGACTCGATCTCGGTTCCGGCGATCAAGGGACTTGATGGCCAGGCGAAAAAATGGAAGGAGATAGCGCCCTTCGTCTGGCGGAATGTCGAAGGAGGTGATCGAATTGCCGCGAAGGTCGAGAACGGCCGCGTCCTGCGCATCGGTTACGATCCTTATCCTTTCATGCTCTTGGAACCGGTGAGCGGCTTGCTACTCGCCGGCTGGTTGTTGCCCCTTTGGGTGGTCTCGCTCGTCGTCCTGGTGCTAGCGGCGCTGGCGTGGCCGCTTTCGGCCTTGATTCGCCGCCACTACGGCACGCCTTATGGGCTGACTGGCCGCGACGCCAGAGCGCATCGCTTGGTGCGACTCGACGCCCTCGTTGTTCTGGCAACCATGCTTGTCTGGTTGGTGCTTCTCACACTGATGCAAAAGAGTTTTACTTGGACCGAGCCGAGCATGGACGGCTGGATAGTAGCCCTGCGTTTGCTCTCGCCGGTTGTGTTTATCGCCGGCGCTGCGATTGCGCTCTGGAACACCTGGGTGGTGCTTGGTAGCCAACGGCGGCGCTGGGCCAAGCTGTGGAGCGTGGTGCTGGCAATCGCGTGCCTCGTCATGCTTTACGTCGGCATCGTCTTTCATCTCACCGGCTACAGTGCGAACTACTGAACTAAACAAACCCGTCATTCTGAGCGAAGCAAAGCGAAGTCGAAGAATCCCGATGAATTACCGGTAAGTTATGCAACGGGATCCCTCGACTTTGCTCGGGATGACGACGAGTAAATAGCATGAGTCTCACTCTCGAAGTTCATAACGAAGAGCTTCGGCTCAAAGAACCGTTTCGCATTTCCGGTTACACTTTCGAAAACGCGCCGGTGACAGTCGTTACCTTGCGCGACGGCGAGTTCGCAGGTCGCGGTGAAGCTTCGGGCGTTTACTATCTCAACGATACTCCAGATAAGATGCTCGCTACGATTGAAGCTAAGCGAGATGCGATTGAATCAGGTCTGACTCGCGATGAACTGCGCGAGCTCTTGCCAGCGGGCGGGGCGCGGAACGCGCTCGATTGCGCCTTGTGGGAACTGGAGGCGCGTCGCGCGAACAAACCGGTCTGGCAGCTAGCGGGGATTGAAGCGCCCAAACCATTACTTACTACTTTCACTGTGAGCGCAAATGACCCGGAGCTAATGGCAAAGGGTGCTACCGGCTATACTCAAGCGCGCGCCATTAAACTCAAACTAACGGGCGAAGTCGATGACGATACCGCGCGGGTTCGCGCTGTCCGCGTGGCGCGAACGGATGTCTGGCTGGGAGTAGATGCGAATCAGGGTTACACCAGATCCACTATTGAGAAGTTGTTGCCGGCCTTAGTCGATGCGCGCGTTTCATTGCTCGAACAACCGTGCGCGCGCGGCCGCGAATCCGAGCTGGATGGAGTTGACCATTCCATCCCAATTGCCGCCGATGAAAGCGTGCAAGGATTGGATGAAGTAGCTGTGCTGGCTGGCCGTTTCGATATCGTTAACATCAAGTTGGATAAATGTGGCGGACTAACAGAAGGTCTGCTGATCGGCGCGCGTGCGCGCGAGCTGGGAATGAAGGTGATGGTTGGCAATATGATTGGAACCAGCCTGGCCATGGCGCCGGCATTTATCCTCGGCCAACAATGCGATGTCGTTGATCTGGATGGTCCAATCTTTCTCCAGGGTGACCGAACTCCGGGCGTGACCTATGAAAATGGCTTGATCAACTGCGATGAAGTAGTCTGGGGATTCGCGCGGCAAAAGGCCGCATGATCGAAGAGCAGAACAAAACGTGGTTCGGCCAACCCCGCGGCCTAACCATTCTATTCCTTACCAACATGTGGGAGCTATTCTCCTACTATGGAATGAGGACACTGCTGGTCTATTACATGACCAAGCAACTACTCTTTCCGCAGGAGAAAGCTTCCTGGATCTACGGCGGCTACGTGGGCGCAGCCTATTTCACTCCGATTCTCGGAGGAGTGATCGCCGATCGCTGGCTGGGCAAGCGTAAAGCCGTCATCTGGGGCGGCAGCACCATGGCGCTGGGTCATTTTTTGATGACCTTCCCGCCGCTATTTTACCTCGCGCTGGCGACCATCGCGCTCGGTAACGGATTATTTCTGCCGAGTCTGCCGAGCCAGATCAACGATCTCTACCACGCAGACGATCCGAGGCGCGGCCGCGCTTACAATGTTTACTACGTGGGCCTGAATCTCGGCGCTTTTCTCGCGCCGTTTGTCTGTGGAACTTTAGGTGAATTGTATGGCTGGCACTACGGCTTCGCCGCAGCTGGCGTCGGAATGCTGGCCGGTCTCCTCATCTACCTCGCCGGACAGCGTTACCTCCCGGCCGAAGTGGCAAAGCCTAAAGTAATGATCCCGATCACGCGGGAGACCTATGGAAAACAAACGCAGCTTTGGCTGATCCTGGCGGGGGTCGCGCTCGCGGCGACAATCTTCCGGGGCGCCTACGAACAAATTGGAAATACCGTTCCACTTTGGACTGATGTGGGAGTTGATCGCTCGATCGGCAGTTCAATTATTCCCATGACCTGGTTTCAATCATTGAATCCGCTTCTTGTCGTCGCCTTGACCCCGCTATTGCTCTTCTATTGGCGTTGGCGCGCCAAGGCGGGAAAGCAGATGTCTCCGGCGAGAAAAATGGCGACGGGCGCGTTCATTGTCGCAGGCGCGTATCTGCTCCTTTCGCTTACGGCCAACGGAAACAGTCGAGTGGGCTGGCCATGGCTGGTTTCATTTTATGCCATTCTCACCGTTGGCGAACTTTACATCCTTCCAACTGGGCTGGGATTATTTGCCAGGCTGGCGCCGCCTCGCTTCGGTGCGACCACGGTCGCTGCCTGGTTCCTCACCATCTTTAGCGGCAGCCTGCTGGCGGGAGCGGTCGGGATCTGGTGGAGCCGCACCACCCACAGCGGATTCTTTCTGCTTCTGAGCTCACTGGCGGCGGCGGCGGCAATTTTCTTCCTGCTCCTCAACCGACAGGTCCAAGCGTACGACGAGTTGACGGAGCGCGGCGGGTAATTTGAAAATGCCGCTATTGGCCCGAAACGGACAAATTTTCATTGATTCTCTGATTAGGATTGACAATTCTCTAATCAGGTCACGATTATCTGAATCTCAGAATTTTAATCTTCCTATGAAAAACTGCCTCAATCGGTCTTCCAACCCTTTCACCGTCGAAGCAAGAATTAGCCGCCTGCGCCCGCTTTTGCGCAAGACCCGGCGAGTGACGCTTTCTGCTGCGGCCTTCATTGCGATTATCGTTCCCGCGGCCGTGCACGCGCAAAGTGCGGCGGCGCCGTCGCCATCCGCCACGCCGACGCCCGCGGACAACGGACGGCGCGAAAGTGTCGCTACGGCCGAAGACGTCATCGTTACGGCAAACAAGCGCGAGGAGAACATTCAGAAAGTCCCGTCATCGATTAGTGTCATTAATGATGTCCAGTTGGATAATCTGCACGCGACTCAACTGAGCGACTACGCCGCCTATGTGCCCGGATTGCAGGTCAACTCACTCGGCGGCCCGGGGCAAGTAACCATTTCTCTCCGGGGCCTGGCGCCGCTTTCTTCCGGTTCCACCGTGGCCACCTACATTGATGAAATCCCGGTTGGCTCCAGCGGCATTTATCAGCGAGCTACCGCTTTGGAGTTAGACCTGTTACCCTACGATCTTCAGCGCATCGAAATTTTGCGCGGGCCGCAAGGCACGCTCTACGGCGCAAACTCGATTGGCGGTCTGGTGAAATACGTCACGTTCGAACCGAGCCTGTCGCAGGATGAAGTGCGTTTCGGAGCCGGTGTCTCGTGGGTGGAAAACGGCGACGATCCTGGCTGGGACGTTCATGTTGGAGGAAACGCGGTGCTGGCCAACAACGCGCTCGGACTGCGCGCCAGCTATGCGCGCAACGAAATCCCAGGCTTCATCGATAACTCTAATCCGCTAAATCGAGGCAGCAGCGTAAACGACGGTTTCCAGCAGGGTGTTTTGGCGTCAATCCTGTGGCAACCAAGCGAGATCTTTAACCTCCGCTTCACGGCCATCGGCCAGAAAATTCACACCGACAGCAACTCGTTTGTCGCGCTTCGGCCGAAGGGAAGCGATGCATTTCTGGGCGATCTCACTGACGAAACATTCGTCGATCAACCTTTTAATAAGCGTCTCGGCCTGGTCGCGGCGACACTTAATGCCGACCTCGGATTTGCGACTCTTACTTCCGTGACCGGTTACTCGAATACGCTTACGTCACAGACTCAGGATGCAACTTTCCCCTACGGCCAGCTCCCTACGTTGTTTGGAGGCCCGACCGATGGAATTGCAACCTTCTTCCTAAAACTGAATATTGATAAATTCACCCAGGAACTGCGTCTCACATCCAAACCTGGTAACTTCCTCTGGCAGGTGGGGGGTTTCTACACTTATGAACGTGCGTACAACAGTCAGGTAATCATTGCCCGGCAGCCTGACGGCACTCATTATCCGACGGCGTCTGGTCCTCTGAATCTGAATTTCAATACCATTGCCGACCTTGCTCTTCCCAGTCGCTATACCGAGTATGCTGCTTATGCGAACGCCTCTTACAAATTCACTGACTCGTTTAAGTTGAGCGCCGGAGTTCGCGCTGGTCGCAATGAACAGACCTTTTCGCAAGTAGTGTTCGAAGATACTCTTCCCGGCTTGGGCCTTACTCCTAATTCGGTCAGTCCAGGTGCATCGCAGGAAACGACTTTCGACTTTATGGTTAGCCCGGAGGTTCGGTTAGCTAAGGATGTTCTGGTTTACTTCCGCGTCGCTACTGGCTATCAGCCCGGCGGCCCCAATGTCGCTTTGCCCGGCATCTCGCCGACTGTTGGTTCGACCACTGACATTAGCTACGAGCTCGGCCTGAAATCCGAATTCTTCGATCATAAACTTCTCTTCAATATAGCGGGTTACCATGTCAATTTAGATGATATTCAGGTGGGCATCGTTGTGAACCAAAACAGTGGGCTGGCCAACGCCGGCGCGGCCACCAGCAACGGTATCGAGTTCACCATTGGCTTTCAGCCAATCAAGTCTCTCATTCTCGGCATCAACGGCGCCTACACCGATTCAACCTTGGATGACGACGCGCCGTCCTTGCAAGGTAAAGCCGGAGATCGCTTGCCGTTTATACCAGAATTCTCTGGCTCGTTTGTTGCGGATTATTATTTCCCGATCGGCGGAGGACGCGAGGAGCCAGCTGCTGTCCCAGGCTCGGGCAAGGATGGCAAAGATGGAAAAGGTGGCACGGCGCCAACCGCCACTCGGAGTGGAGGCTGGACGGGCCACCTCGGCGGCGCTCTTCGTTACGTTAGCAGTAGCAGGGCAGCGGTCGAGAGCAATCCGGCAGCCTACCCTCTTGAGAATTATGCGGCGCTCGACTTGAACGCAGACGTTTCCAACGGTCGCTATCTGTTTCGTGTCTTCGCCCGCAATGTGACCGATGAGCGCGCATATACAGAGAAGACCGCGGCTAGTTCGTTCACCGGAGGCGATGTGCTTGGTGTGTCACCTCACGTTATCGGCTCACCCATTCAACCGCGCACCGTTGGGGTCGAAGTTGACTTTAGGTTCTAGCTGCTGCGAAATTCACGAGCTTTCGAATAGGGAATGGATGCTCCAGCCTCTCTCTCACGCGCCTGATACCACGGCCTTGCCCCGGCCATACTTGTTGTTCCTGGGCGATACCGATGAACCGGGCCACGCCAAGACCGCTTTTGGTTTGCGCGACTGGGCGCCTGACTACTGTCTCGGAGAATTTTCCTGCGGCGCCAAAGTTACTACCGGACTACCGTCGCTTACTCCGGCTGAAGCACGAGCTAAAGGTGCTCGCGGCCTGGTAATTGGGGTGGCTAACTCGGGCGGATTTATTCCGCAGGCGTGGATTCCCTCGCTCTTGAACGCGCTGGAGTCCGGCCTCGACATCATTTCCGGCATGCACACCCGGCTGGCAGAGCTGCCACAACTTAAAGCCGCGGCGACCTTGCATGGACGCAGATTAATCGATGTGCGCCAGCCGCCGCCGAATCTTCCCATCGCGACTGGTCGCAAACGCACCGGCAAAAGGTTGCTGACTTTGGGGACTGATTGCGCAGTCGGTAAAAAATACACCGCCCTGGCGCTGGCGCGCGCTTTCCGGGCGCGCAATGTCGCTACTGACTTTCGAGCCACTGGCCAGACAGGTATTCTAATTGCCGGAGGTGGAATCGCGATTGACGCCGTGGTCTCCGATTTCGCCGCCGGCGCGGCCGAGATTCTTAGCCCCGATGCAGCGCCAGACCACTGGGATGTGATCGAAGGTCAGGGTTCTCTTCTTCATCCAGCTTACGCCGGAGTTTCTCTCGCCCTCCTTCATGGCAGCCAGCCGGACTTGGTAGTAGTTTGCCACGAACAAAACCGCACCCACTTACTTGGCCATTCCGAGTTTCCCATTTCCTCCATCGAGCAAATTATCGACCTCACACTGCGACTTGGGCGCCGGACGAACCCGGCCATTCGCTGCGCCGGAGTAAGTCTCAACACCGGCGGGATGGATGCCGGCCAGGCGGAGAATTTGCTGAAAGAAGAAAGCAAACGTCTTGGGATGATAGTTGCCGATCCGATGCGCGGCGGCGATGCCTTCGAACGTCTGGTAGATGCGTGTCATGCGAAGTAACTTAGGCTTCCAGCCTGATCTGTCAGGCGGGCTTCCAGCCTGCACCAACTCCCTTCCTATTCGCCTGACTGGCAGGCTGGAAGCCCGCCCGACGATTCAGGCTGGAAGCCTGAGTTACTTGCTATTCATCGCGCTCGCACTCGCCAGCAGCGTGCCGCTTTTTGCCGCGCCGCCGGCCAACTTCGACCAGCGTGTCGAATCATTACGCAAACAACTTGGTGTGCCGGGCGTCGCGATCGCCATCGTCGAGAATGGTCAGACGACATTGGCCAAAGGGTACGGTGTGCGAAAGCTCGGCCAGCCCGAAGTAGTCGGCCCAGATACGATCTTTCGCACTGGTTCGACTGGAAAAGCCTTCACCGTTGCCGCTCTCGCTATCCTGGCAGATCAAGGCAAACTTAAGTGGGAAGACAAGGTGATCGATCACATGCCGGATTTTCGCATGTACGATCCATGGGTGACGCGCGAGATGACTGTCCGCGACCTGCTCGTGCACCGCAGTGGCCTGGGTTTGGGTGCGGGCGATCTCCTCTTCGTTCCGCGCAGCGACTTATCCCGGAAGGAAACCATGCGCCGCCTGCGTTACATTAAACCAGCTACCAGCTTCCGCAGTGCCTACGCTTACGACAACGTTCTCTACATGGTAGCAGGGCAGTTAATTGAAGAAGTAAGTGGTCAAACCTGGGAATCGTTTATCAAAGAGAATATCTTCAAGCCGGCGGGCATGACCCATTCGACTGATGACGATCAGAGTCGTTTGAGCACGACCGATCGAGCAGTTCCACATGCAAGACTAAACGGGCCAATTCGCGGATCCGGAGATCAGGTGCCGCTGGATGAAATGGCAGATCGCTCCACCAACGCCGGTCCAGCTGGTGGCCTCGCGATTAGCGCCAATGATATGTCGCATTGGCTCCTTCTCCAGCTTGCTCGCGGCCAGTTGCCAGACGGTAAGTCGCGGCTCTTTACCGAACAGTCTTCTAACGAGATGTGGACACCGGTCATTCTCCAGCCGCTGCCGCACTGGCCCGATAACCTAAAGCCGCTGCTACCGATGTTTGATACCTATGCTCTCGGCTGGGATGTGCAGGACTACCGTGGCGCCAAACTTGTCTGGCACGGTGGCGCCGTTTTAGGTTCGCTCGCAGCAGTGGTCCTGCTGCCAGAGAAGAACGTCGGCTTCTATATCGCGGTGAATAGTGAAGAAGGCGACTTGGTGCGCGGTCTCATGTATGAATTGCTCGATCACTACCTTGGCTTACCGCCCAGGAATTGGCCGGAGCAACTGCATGCCTTTGTCGAAAAGAGGACGAACGATGCGATCGCCGCGGTGAAGAAGGAGACCAGCGCGCCAGCCAAGGTTGGTCCTTCCCTTCCGCTCCAGCGTTACGCCGGCGACTATAACGATCCGTGGTATGGAACAATCAAGGTCCGCGAGGAAAACGGAAAGTTGGCGGTCGATTTTCCTCACGCCTTTGGACTGACTGCGACGCTTGATCATTGGCAATACGACACCTTTCGCACCAGCTTCGCCGATAAGTCATTCGAACCGGCCTACGTTACCTTTAATCTCGACCCAGCCGGCAAGATTGAACGCATCACCATGAAAGCGATCTCACCGCTGGCCGATTTTAGCTGGGATTATCAGGACCTGCTTTTCACGCCAGTCGAAGGAGGAAAATGAATCATACTTCGCTTATTACCCTGTTCGCTTGCGTTTTCATTACCGGAGTTAACACGCCGGGTGCGGAGCCTTCGCAAGACTTTGACGTTATCATTAGAGGAGGCACAGTTTACGACGGGACAGGCTCGCCCGGCCGCGTCGCCGATGTCGCCATTCGCGGCGATCGCATCGCGGGCGTGGGCGATTTTCACGACGCGGCTGCGAAAAATGTGATCGATGCGCATGGACTCGCCGTCGCGCCGGGGTTTATCAACATGCTTTCCTGGTCGGTCCAATCGCTCATCGCCGATGGCCGTTCGCAAAGTGAGATTCGGCAGGGCGTGACCACGGAAATTTTCGGCGAAGGCGAATCGATGGGTCCAGTCAACGATCGCGTCCGCGAACATATGCTGCGCGAGCAGACCGACTTCAAATACGACGTTACTTGGAAAACGCTGGCGGAGTATTTGCAATATCTCGAAAAGAAAGGTGTCTCCTGCAACGTCGCATCATTCATCGGCGCAACTACCATTCGGGAAAACGTTATTGGCTTCGAAAACAAGGCGCTGACGCCGGACCAGCTCGAGCAAATGCGCGGTCTGGTCAAACAGGAAATGGAAGCGGGCGCGCTCGGGATCGGCAGTGCGCTCATTTATCCACCGGGCTTCTACGCCAAGACCCAGGAATTGATCGAGCTCTGCAAAGTAGCCGCGCAATACAAGGGCAAATATATCTCGCACATGCGCAGCGAGGGGAACCAGCTACTGGAAGCTTTCGACGAACTACTGCGCATCTCGGGCGAAGCGCACATTCCGGCGGAGCTTTATCACATTAAAGCGCTCGGCCAAAAAAATTGGGGCAAGATCGACACGCTCCTTACGCGCATCGAAGCAGCCCGAAAAGAAGGTCAGCCTATTCGCGCCAATATGTACACCTACATCGCGGGTGGCACCGGACTCGACGCCTGTCTCCCGCCGTGGGCTGAGGATGGCGGTTATCCCGCGCTCTTCAAGCGGCTGCGCGATTCCGAAACGCGCAAGAAAATCGCCGCTGAAGTAAAGGTCGATAGCGACAAATGGGAGAATCTTTATCTCGCCGCCGGCTCGCCCGATCGCATAATCCTGGCCGACTTCAAGTCAGATAAGCTAAAGCCGCTCGCTGGCAAATCGCTGGCCGAAGTGGCGAAGATGCGCGGCAAGGATCCGATCGAAACAATCATGGACTTACTGAGTGAAGACGAATCGAGAATTGGAGCGATGTATTTCCTGATGTCGGAAGACAACGTGAAGAAGGAAATTGCTAAGCCCTGGATTTCCTTCGGTTCCGATGAAGCATCGCAGGCGCCGGAAGGAGTTTTCCTGAAATCGAATCCGCATCCACGCGCGTACGGCACGTTCGCCCGTGTCCTCGGCAAATACTGTCGCGACGAAAAAGTGGTTACCTTGCCGGAAGCTATCCGGCGACTCAGCGCCTTGCCGGCAACTAACCTGGAGCTCGATCATCGCGGCTTTTTAAAGGAAGGAATATTTGCCGACGTGGTAATATTCGATCCTGCCACAATTATCGATCACGCGACCTTCGAAAATCCGCGCCAATACGCTACTGGAGTTAAAGATGTTTTCGTCAACGGCATCGAGGTCTTAAAAGACGGCGAACACACTGACGCCAGGCCAGGGCGTGCGCTATGGGGGCCGGGAAAAATTCATTAACGGAACATCGATGAAGCTTCGTCAGTTCTATGTTCTGGCCGCGTTCCTACTCGCTCCGCCGCCCAGTTGGTCAGCCGAACCTAACGCACTCGCAGCCCAGTCGGAAATAGAACGGATTGCAACGACCGCCGCCGGCCAGGTAGGCGTCGCGGCCTGGCGGCTTGATGGAACGGGCCCGCGCCTTTTGTTTAATGCCGACCAATCTTTTCCCATGGCGAGCACTTTTAAGGTAGCAGTAGCCGGCGCGTTGCTGGCGAAGATTGATGCCGGCAAGTTAAAGCTCGACCAGATGTTGACGGTCGATCCGGCGCAATACATCGAGTCGGAAATGATCGCCACCACTCTCATTCATCCCGGCGTCAGCCTCTCAGTCCACAACTTGTTAGAGTTGCTGCTTACTTATAGCGATAACACCGCCGCCGACGTCCTCACCGCCGCCGCCGGCGGGCCGGAAGCAGTTACCGCCTGGGTGCGGAGCCAGGATGTGAATGGCCTCCGGGTAGATCGCGATACCGGCGGCATTCTACGCGACTTTTTCGCGCTTCCGGCCGGTGTCTTCAGCCAGGCGCTGGCGGCCGCGCGCAAAACCGATTCTAAACTGGACGAACGTGGCACTCATCCTAATACCGCTTTTGATAACGACCCACGCGACACTTCTACTCCTACGGCGATGGCAGAGTTACTTACCAAACTCTTCGCTGGTCACGCGCTTTCGCCCGCTGGCACCAAAACGTTAGTCGAAACCATGGAACGTTGTCACACAGGCGACAATCGGCTTCGGGCCCGGCTGCCTGCTCCTACCACCGTCGCCGACAAAACCGGCACTATTGGCGGCTCGGTCAACGATGTAGGCTTAATCACTCTGCCGAATGGGAAAGGTCAGGTAGTCATCGCGGTCTTTATTAAGAAAAGTGATCTGCCGTTTGCCGCGCGGGAAAAAGTAATCGCTGACATCGCCCGCGCGACGTACGATTTCTTCCTGTTCGCTAACCCACAATAAACAATCCCAGAGAACTGCCACTTGCGCTCCCCTGAGCCGTGGCTGAGTTTGAGCTCGTTAGGTGTATGAAGCCACACTCCATATGAAAGCCAGAATAACCGCCGGTTACGTTTGCATTGCGCTCAGCCTTACCTGTTGTGTGCTGCAGTTGATCACACTGCCGCACGATCCGCTACTTCCACCGGATCGGTTTCTTATGTTGTGCCTCGTGACCGTCATTTTCGCGTTCGGTGGCCTACTCAGCTTCGAGAGCCGCCGTGAAAACGATCTTCGACTCATCGTGGTTGCTTGTTTTGTTGTCGCCATTGGCGCGCTCATCGCCATAGCTGCTTTCGCCTTCATTGGTTCGCTACACATGGAGCCGGTGAAGTATGCTCTGATGCTTTTTTACGCCCTGCTTTATGCTGGCTTCGGTTTGGCTCTGTCATTCATTATGCACCGCCGGTTCGGACGCGAACAGCCTAACCACGCGCTGTAGCCGCCGGCTCAGACGGCGTCGTTGTTTTGATGTCAAATATAGCTAGTGTACCTCCGGTGTTGCCACCCGCCACGGCCGGCAGGCTTCGTTCCCCTGCCTCTCGCGCCGAAGTTGCGTAGGCGGGAGCCGTGGCTGAGCTTGAGCTCTTTAGGCGACTTCCACGTATGGCGCTTTTTGCCCTCATCTTTTTCGTTGTCGCGATGATCCTCATTGGAGTGGGCATTGCCGTCGGTGTAGTCGCTTGCTGCGTTGCCGCCGTTCTCGTCGTGCTAGGCGTATTTTCCTCGTCCGTGATCGTTGGCCTTATCACGCGTCGTCCGGTCGCTGGTGTGCGCACTTTTCTGCTTGAGTGTGCGTTGCTCGCCGGCATTCCCTCCGGCATCCTTTGCGCGTGGCTGGTTCACTACACTATCGCGGCTGCCGGTCCTGGTTGGCTGATTTCCATTTATGGAGCAATTGGCGGTGCGGTAGCTGGCCTTGTCATAGCTTTGCTACTCGATTTTACCTTTCGCCGCTTGCATCGTTGGGGCACTACCGCTGGCTGGGTTGACACGCCGTGAGATTGCCAGCCCTGTCCATGTCATCTAGTTTGTAGGTTGTTTCCAAGTAACAGCTTTTGTGTCGCGCTCCATTCTAGCTTTTCTATGATTAAAAGACTTCCACTCGATTTGTGTTCGCTCACGGTAGCCGTCGTTGAACGTGTTCTCGTTAGATGTAATCGTGCGCGCTAGACTTTTGGCCATCATCGTCGTCATCCTGCCGAGCATTGCTCGCGCTGATGACGTGAACGATTACGCGTTCACGGCAAAGCGCGCTCGGGAAGATGTCCTCGAGCACTGCCGCTCTGAGTGTCGTCGTGCCACGCACGGCCTGCCGTGTTGTGAAACGTTCGAGAAAGCGATGGGAGGAGATTTTGCCGCACTCACTGTCGTCTTCACTGATTCGGACTACCACAGCGGCGACGACGAGAGCTGGGGTTTGACCGCCTGGCCGTTGCTTCACGTCGTCGGCGACAAGCGTTTTGCGGCGTGGCTTGGCACGCTCGACGTGCAGACTCGGAACAAAGCTTTCGATCAGATCTACGGTGTCGGCTCTCACTTCCCCCGCGCGATTAAAGCGGGTTATTTTCGGCGGAAATTCCCGCAGGTCGAAGCGATTTACCGTACGCTTCACCGCAAGGACGACACCTAATGCCTATGAAGGATGTCAAGCGTGACGGGCGCTTTCGGTAAGATTGCCGCTTCGCGTCTGTGTTACGCT
>QHBL01000385.1:0-2257 GCA_003244125.1 Chthoniobacterales bacterium | reverse complement strand
AAAAGTCCGCGATCGCGAGACGCATTCGCCAGCACCCGCCGCGGCGGGCGCGCTACCCCGAAATTGCTCCTTATTGCGGGCGGGCCTTCCATCCAGGAAAGGGATACAGTGCACCGGTATGGTTGCCAGACTCCACTGGCGACGGCGAGCAAGCTTGCTTTCCCGGAGCCGTAGTTGAAACCCCTAACGCAGCTAGGTCCGGCGACGGGAGTAGGCCGATAAGGGCCCACCTGTTTCCAGTTGTTTGATGACGGTGCTGAGATAGACCGACTTGGGATAAAGCGCTTTGTATTTGGTGATCTCAGCGCGGTTGAGAACTTTGAAGCCGTAGCGCTCGAACATTTTTTCGCCGCGCCGGCTTTCAAAGGTAACGATCTGGCCATAGACGCGGCGTTCACCGAAACGGTAGAGGTAGTTCAAGTAGGCGCTCATGAGGGCGCGCGTGGTCGAGACTTTCCGCGCGTCGGGAAAAAGGTTTATGTGAAAGTGGGGCGTGCTTCGCGGGGCGGCCGGAACTTCCCGCCAGCCGTACCACACCATCCAGCGAATAAATTTGCGCGAACGCGCCAGATACCTGGGATAACGCGAGAGGGCGCGGAAAAACAGGACGACGTTTTGGTAGAAGGCGTAAATCTGGTTCCGTAAAGGTTTACGCGAGCCGAGGAGGTAACCCCGAATTTCGCCGTTCACTTCGAGCACGAAAGAGGATTCCGGCTCGTGATCGGTGTAATAGGTGGTAAGGAAGTCGGCGAAAATCTCGCGGTCCTCGAAGACCGGGTCGATTGGCTCGCCCAAAAAACCGGTTTCGCAGCAAAGGCGACGCACGGCAGCGCGATCGGTTGGCCGATAATTGCGGATGGCGTAATGAGCAGTTTCTTCGATCATCTAATGAGACTTTCGATACGCATTATAGACTTCCTGGTAGATACAAAACAACCTTTCAAATACGCGGGGCCAGGAGAGGGTGGCCTGAGCCAGGGTGGCAGCGTGCGCGCCTTGGCGAGCAAGATCGCATTCACAGGCGGCCAGAATTGTTCGTGCGAGGGATTCCGCGGTGTTCTCCTTCGCCCACGATTCTTGCCCGTGTAAAATAATTCGATCCATGTAACTGCCGCGAATGCCGACCACAGGCGTGCTGCAAGCCTGACTTTCCAGCGCCACCAGGCCAAAGGTTTCCTGCGTTCCAGGATGAACAAATAAATCCGCCGCGCGATAGTAGCGCGCCAGCTGAGAGGATTCCGAGCAATAGGGAAGCCAGCTGATGTTCGGGAAACGTGAGCGCGTTTCCTGCAATTGCATCCGTTCCGGGCCGTCGCCGATCACGAGCAAATGGAACTTTGCCGTCGCTTGTTCGTTCAAAACTTCGAAGGCGCGAAAGAGGGTGGCGGTATTTTTGTCCTTCGCCAAACGCCCGACGTAAAGGAGAAGGCGAGAGGAATTGGGTATCGCGAGCTCGGCGCGAGTGGCGGCGGCGTCATCGGGTAGCGGCGCGAAAACTTCCGTGTCCACGCCCAGATTTACCGCGTGAAGGTTCTCCACTCCCCACTGGCGCAAGACCGTTGCGAGCGTTTCGGAAGGCACGAGCGTTGCCGCGAAACTGTTGTAAAGATTGCAAACGTAACGGCGCGCAAAATCCATCATCGCTTCGCCAGCGGTCCGGCCGAGGAAGCGCGTGGCGCTGCGGACGTAAGCTTCGGGAAAATGGGAATGATAAAAACCAACAATCGGAATCCGCAATGCGTCGCCGCTGGCGATCGCTTTCCAGGCCACTTGATACGGATCACCCGATTCGATTAAATCCGGACGTTCGCGCTCTAAAATTTGTTCGATTGCGCGTAAATTAATTAGCAGGCGATAGCGGGCGGCGCGTGAAACCAGCGGTGAATGAATGGTGTAAATGCGCGATTGCTCGCTCTCGATCACTTGGGTTTTCTCGCCCGGCACAATGAGAACGTGCTCGTGCTCCGAGCCGCTCTGCACGTAAGCGATCTTCTCGTGCACGTAGCGTTTCACTCCGCCGCTGACGGGTGAGTAAAACTGGGTTAAATCGCAGAGTTTCACTGCGTCATCCCGAGCGAAGCGGAGGAAGCTCGCTGCGATACCTTCAAGTCTTCACCGCGGGCTCCTTGGATTCCGCTGCGCTTCACTCGGGATGACTGAGTCAATGCTCCAGCCCGCTAAGGTATCTTTCCGCCTCCATGGCCGCGGCGCATCCGGAACCGGCGGCCGTGATCGCTTGTTTGTAAACGCGATCGGC
>QHBL01000079.1 GCA_003244125.1 Chthoniobacterales bacterium | reverse complement strand
TGATGACATCGGGCGAACCGTAATCGCAGCGGACAATTCCCTTCATCGCCACGCCCTTGAAACTGGAGATTCGATCGCAATCATTCGTGGAAGTCCAGTACGCAACGAGCAGCGCCGCTGCCGCAAGCAGCAGGAACGCGAGTGCGCCCCATTTAAGAAATCGTTTGATTTTCATGGTGGGTCTTCCGGTCAACTCTTCTGCGATGAGCGCCAGGCGGCCAGCACTTCCTTTTCGCGTTCAGCCGGCAAGCCGGCGTGTAATTTGGCCTGCCGTTCCGCTGGTCGCGATTTGAACCAGGCCAGCGTGCCGCGCGCAGTCTCAGGCAGGGGGCGAAAGGTCAATCCCTGCGCCAGCGCGCGTTTGATGCTCGTCTGCGAGAGGCCGCCTTCTTCACTTTTCGGAGGCACCCACACCGTCATCTCGGTCCAGGGTTGAACATTGTTCTTCTCGAGGAAGCCGGCGTCGACCCAGGTAAAGTTCGCCTTCGCATTCAGAGCGCTCTTAATGCCGCCAAGCATTTCGCCCACGCCAAGCTGCTGCGCCGGCCCGGTGGCGTTGAAAATTCCAGTCTCGCGATTCTCCGCCATGCGAATGGTCCATTCGGCGAGATCTCGGGCGTCGATGAACTGAACGGGATCACTCGGTTGCCCGGGTGCCATCACTTCCCCGCCGCGATCGATCCGCACCGGCCAGTAGGTGAAACGATCCGTCTCATCGCCAGGGCCGACGATCAGACCTGGCCGAATGATGAGCGCCTTGCCTGGGAACCATTTCTCCGCCTCCTTTTCCGAGAGTGTCTTGAGTGGCCCGTAGAGTTTGAACCCGGAGGCGCGCACTGCGTCCATCGTTTCCTTCATCGGGTCAGCGCCGTCGTATTTCGCCAGTGCCGAGTCTTCGTCAATAGGCTTGCTCGCGTCCGCGTAAACGGAAATGGTGGAGATGAAGATATAGCGCTCGACGTTGCCCTTCAGAATCTGGCCGGCGCCGCGCACCCATGCTGGCAGCGTCGTGGGATTGTCGATGCACACGTCCCACTGCCGGTTCTTGAGTGCGTCGAGTTCGCCGTTGCGATCGCCGACGAGCTGCTCCACGCCATCGGGCAACTCACCCGGGTGGGTTTTGCCGCGATTGAATACCGTGACTTTGTGGCCGCGGCTGACCGCATACTTTACCTGATGCGGGCCGGTGAATCCGGTGCCGCCGAGAATGAGGAGGCGCATCGGTTTGACTTTGTCGTCGGCAAAAAGCCGCGTCGAGCGTGCGCTCCACGCGAACGCGCTGGCCGCGGAAACTTTGATGAAATGACGACGGGTCGTGAGCATGTGGTGAGAGTTCTAATCCCGGAACCAAACACCCGCGAACTAGCCGCAAATGAGCTTGGCCGGAGCAAAGGCAATCGGTAGGATGCATTTCATGATAAAGCGAATCTGTTTTCTCCTCTTCCTTGGCACACTGGTCGCGTCTGCCGCCGAAACCCAACCGAGCGAAGCCTCGGTCAAACAACTGCTCGAGGTCACGCGCGTCCATAGCCTCCTCGACGCCACCATGACGCAACTAGATGGCTTTATGAAACAGGCAATGCAGCAGGCGACGCAAGGACAGCCGATTACGCCGGAGGTGCAAAAGCAGATCGACAAAAGTCACGCTGAACTGATCTTGATGATGAAGGAAGTTCTCGACTGGAACAAGCTGGAGCCGATGTACGTGCGCGTTTATCAGAAGTCCTTCTCCCAATCGGAAGTGGACAACCTGATTGCGATGTACAAAACGCCCGCTGGACAGACGCTGCTGACGAAGATGCCAGTGGTGATGCAAAACACGATGTCGGAGATGCAGCAATTGATGCAGCCAATCATGCAGCGGATTCAACACACGCAACAGGAGGTCGCGGCAAAGATTCAGAGCGAGAAGGCCAAGGGCGGAAGTTGATCGAGCATTTCGGCCGGCGTTTTTTTGCAACGACAGTACCGGCAGGTGGGCAATGATCACGCGACGCAGAGCGGCGCGACTGTTGAGTGCAGCGACGGCCGCTATGTTTCTTCCATTTAAGATTGAGCGACTGCCGGCGGCAGAGGAGTCATCGGGAATGCTCACCCGCGCGATTCCGGCATCTGGCGAAAAGCTGCCTGCCATCGGCCTCGGCACGTGGCAGGTTTTCGATGTCGATGCCGCGAACGCACAATCGCTTGAACCGGTCCTTGCCAATTTCTCAAAACTGGGCGGGAGTTTGATTGATTCTTCTCCGATGTACGGACGCGCCGAGCAGGTGATCGGCGAGCTCGTGACGAAGCTCAAGCTGCGCGATTCCCTTTTTCTCGCGACGAAGGTCTGGACGCGCGGAAAGCAAGCGGGCATTGATTCCATGGAACGCTCGTTCGCGCGGCTAAGAATGAAAACGATCGATTTGATGCAGGTGCACAATCTAGTCGATGTCGAGACGCAGCTTGCCACGATGCGGGAATGGAAAGGGCAGGGCCGTTTCCGTTACATCGGCGTGACGCATTACGCCGCGAGCGCACTGCCTGAGGTGGAGCGGGTGCTCGCGCGCGAGAAAGTCGATTTTCTCCAGATCAACTATTCACTGATGGAACGGGAGGCTGAGCAGCGGGTATTGCCCATGGCGCAGGAGCGCGGCGTGGCGGTGATCGCAAATCGGCCGCTCGGCGCGGGTGATCTCTTCGGGCGTGTGCGCGGGAAAGCGCTGCCGGATTTTGCCGGGGACATCGATTGCACATCGTGGGCGCAGTTTTTTCTGAAGTGGATTATCGCGCATCCGGCTGTGACCTGCGCGATTCCGGCGACGGGCAATGTTGTTCATCTGGAAGACAACCTTCGCGCCGGCAGCGGACGGTTGCCGGATGCGAAGATGCGCGCGCGGATGGTCGATTACGTGGGGAAGTTGTAAACAGCGACAACGCCAGGCTTTCGGGCTACGACCACTACCGCTGCTTGGCCGGAGTTCGCGCAAATAGTTGCGCCCGATTTGCCCTCGAAATCTGCGTCATGGCGCGGCTCTGTAACAATGCCGGCGACGGGGAAGAATTTTCTGGCTGAGGCACTTGCCGCAAAAAATTTGCAAGAAATGACTTGCGCGACTTGTGAATAACCGCCAAACATCCGCCGCGTGAGACGCCTTTTCCTGCTCGCCGGCGTGACTGTGTCGGCATCAATTCTCGCCAGCGCGGCCGCGCATGGGCAGATGCTGGCGCCTCCGAAATTACAGCTCGGCGATGGCGTTCAGGCGAAAACGCAGACGAGCACTGTGCCACGCTACGTTTTGAAAACGCCGGACGGCAAGCGCGAGTCAGTGCCGATTATTACCGAATATTATCCGCGGCAAATCGTGCGGCCGTTTGCCACAGTCGATCGGCAGATCGATCCCAAGCTGCTGCGCGCGGCCAGCATCGCGGAGGAACGGGCGCACGCCCATTCGCGTTCGCTCTGCTGGCATTACGTCAAGGATGCGCTGCTCGCGTCCGGCGTGATCGACTCGCGGCCCAAAACCGAATACGCGCGGGATGCGGCGCAGGAGCTGGTGACGAATTACGGATTCAAGAAACTGGCGGTGCGCGATCCTTTTACCGCGCCGGTGGGATCGGTGCTCGTCTATGGCCCGAGCCGAACGGCCGGGCATGTGGAGTTTCGCACCAGGAACGGCTTCGTGAGCGATTTTCGCTCAGCCACCCCTTCGCGGCGACCGCTCATCGGCGTTTACGCGAAGTTGTAAGCCGCGACTGTATGGCGTCTGTGCCAGACGCCAATGCGGTTAACAACATTCTTAGGGCGTTTCACAGAAACGCCCTACAGCAGCTCTAGCAGCCGCGCGCTTAGTTTGATTTCGGTACCGGCGAGCGCGACGGAAACGGGGCAGTTTTTTTTGGTTAACTCCGCCTGCTCTTGAAACGTCTGCTCATCGATGCCTGGCACCTCCGCTTCGCAATCCAAGGCGATCGAGGTGATCTTCGGCCCGCCGCCGATCATCTCCAGATTCACCGTCGCCGTCGTATTGATCTGCTTCGCGGCGTGTCCAGCTTTGGATAAATTCGAGGAAAGCGCCATGGAAAAACAGCCGGCCTCAGCCGCGCCGATAAGCTCCTCAGGGTTGGTGCCGGGGCCGTTCTCGAACCGCGAGGAAAACGAATATGCTCCCTCAAACGCGCCGCTGCCCAGCTTCATGCTCCCGCTGCCTTCCTTGAGTGTGCCATTCCAGACTGCTGATGCTTTACGTGTTGCCATAGATTTTAATGATGCAGTCTTGCATAACTGCAAACTCCGTCGCAGGCAACGTGCATGAGTAGTGAGCGGCGCATCGCGATGTGGTCCGGCCCGCGCAATATCTCCACCGCGATGATGCGGGCATGGGGTAATCGCGCCGATACCCTCGTCGTCGACGAACCGTTCTACGCATTTTATCTCGATGAAACCGGGATCGAACATCCAGGCGCAGCCGAAGTCATCGCGACGGGCGAAACGGACTGGCGCAAAGTCGTGACAGAGCTAACGACCCCTGACCCGCACGGCCGGAACATCGCTTACCAAAAACAGATGACGCATCATCTGCTGCCGGGAGTCTCACGCGAGTGGCTGCGCGAAGTGACGAACTGCTTTCTTATTCGCGATCCCGCCGCTGTTATGGCTTCCTACATTAAGAAGAACAATAACCCTACTCTCGCTGACCTCGGCTTTCCGCAGCAGCTCGAGCTTTTCAAAACTGCGAGCAGGCTGGGCGGAACGCCGCCGGTGATGGATGCTGACGATGTCTTGCGCGACCCGGAGCGGATGTTGCGTTTACTGTGCGATGCCATCGGCGTCGCATTTGATCCCGCGATGCTTTCCTGGCCGGCAGGAAGGCGCAGCACTGATGGCGTCTGGGGGAAGTATTGGTATACAGAAGTAGAGCGCTCGACCTGCTTCCAGGCTTACGCCGCGAGAGAGCACGTGGTGCCTGCACATCTGCGTGAAGTGCACCAGCACTGCCGCGAGTGCTACGAGCAGCTGCATGCGGTGCGTCTAAAATGAACTCACACGAAGTCCACAGAGGTCCCTACGGTTTTGATTCCTTTGTGTCCTTCGGGGACTTCGTCTGAGCTATTGGGAAAATGCTCCAGCAGTTTCACGAGAAGAACCGCAACCTGTTCGTCAACATCAACGGTCGCCTCGTTCACCGCGATGAGGCGGGAGTGAGTCCGTTCGACTCCGCGGTGCAGGGAGGCGATGCGGTCTGGGAAGGGCTGCGGCTTTATCGCGGCCGAATTTTCAAACTACACGAGCACCTCGACCGGCTGGAGCGTTCCGCCCGCGCGCTATCGTTTGCCGAGATTCCGCCGCGGGAGAAGGTCATCGAAGAACTTCGCCGCACCCTCGCGGCTAACGAGATGCAGGATGGGGTGCACATCCGGCTCACACTCACGCGCGGAGTGAAAGTGACTTCCGGGATGGATCCGCGACTGAACCAAAGCGGTCCGACGTTAATCGTGCTGGCGGAATACAAAGCGCCAGTTTACGCGAAGAGCGGCCTCAGATTCATCACCAGCAAAATGCGCCGGCCGCCACCCGAAGTACTCGATCCGCGGATCCACCACGCGAATTTGCTCAACTCCATCCTGGCGAAAATCGAAGCTAACAACGCCGGCGCAGATGACGCCCTCATGCTCGACACGCTCGGCTTTGTCGCGGAGACGAATGCCACGCACGTTTTCATTGTGCGCGGCGGCGAAGTCGCGACCAGCCGCGTCGTTGCCTGTCCAGAGGGGATCACCCGCGCGACTGTGCTGGAGATTTGCGCAGCGGAGAAAATCCCTCACCGGGAAGCTGATCTGAGGCTCGACGACATCTACGCCGCCGATGAGATGTTCTGCACCGGGACGATGGGCGAGCTGGCTGGCGTGGTGCAGGTTGATGAGCGCGTCATCGGGGAGGGCGAAATCGGAGCGATGACGCGGAGGCTGAGCGACC
>QHBL01000323.1 GCA_003244125.1 Chthoniobacterales bacterium | reverse complement strand
GATGAAGAAGCACAACATGCATGGCCAGGGCGCGGCGCACGGCTCGAAGACGCACCGGCGCAACGGCGCCATCGGCAATCGTTCTACCCCGGGGCGTATCTGGAAGAATATGGGCATGCCCGGTCATCTCGGTGATGAGCGCGTCACCGTGCAGAATTTGCAGGTGATGCAGGTGCGCGAAGCGGAGAAGGTGATTCTTATCAGCGGCGCGGTGCCCGGAGCGAATGGCTCGCTCGTGGTCGTGCGACCGGCGATCAAAAGGCGTGCGGACTTGTCCGCCGGAGCTTCAGCAAAAGCGGAGGCAACGAAGTAAATGGCCGCAAAAGTTTTGACCAGAGAAGCGGCGGTGGAAGCGAAGATCGCGTTGATCGATGGCGGGCGCGGTTCGCAGGCGGTACATGATACCGTGGTGGCGATGCGCGCGGCGCGACGCTCCGGTTCGGCGAACACCAAAACGAAAGCCGAGGTAAATTTATCGGGTGCAAAACCGTGGCGACAAAAAGGGACCGGCCGCGCGCGAGCAGGCTATAAGTCGTCTCCAATCTGGCGCGGCGGCGGCGTCGTGTTTGGACCGAAGCCGCGGGATTACTCGAAGAAAGTCTCGAAGTCAGTGCGCCGGCTGGCATTCCAAAAGGCGCTGAGCGAGCGGATCGCTGCGGGCGATGTGCTTACGGTGGGCGATTTCGTGGTCAAGGAACTGAAGACGAAGGCGTTTGTCTCGCTGCTGAAGAAGCAAACCGATGCGCGGCGGGTGCTGGTCGTGTCAGATGGCTTCGACGAGAACACGTACAGGTCGGCCCGGAACGTGAAACCGGTGCAGCTAGTCACAGCTAACGAGGTTAATACAGAGCAGTTACTCGCGTTCGAGAAGATTCTAGTGACTGATACCGCGCTGACTAGTCTGGCAGCGCGAACAACCCGCCCTCAAAGCAGTCCTGTCGCTCAGACAGAAAACGCGGTGCCAGCGCCAGGTGAGGATAAAGGAATGGAAAAGCGGGCTGTGCCGCGGAAAGCGCGGGCGAAATCGACCAGCAAAGTTAAGTCGAAGGCAAAGGCTAACAAGAAATGAACAAGCCTTTCGATATCATCCAGACGGCGTCGTTGACGGAGAAGTCTTCGCTTCTGAGCGAGAAGCAGAACAAGTATGTCTTTCGGGTGAGCCCGCGAGCTAACAAGATCCAGATCAAGCAGGCGATCGAAAAGCTGTTTCAGAAGAAGGTGCTGGACGTGAATACCTGCAATTACGCGGGCAAGAAGAAGCGGGAACGGCGCGCGGACTTCGGGCGCAAGCCGCATTGGAAGAAGGCGATCGTGACATTGAAAGAAGGCGAGAAGATCGAGCTAGTGTAATGAAATCCGAAATCCGAAATCCAAAACAAATCGAAATGATGAAAGCTGTTGCCCTTCGTGCTTCGTCATTCGTGCTTCGTCATTTCTAACCATGGCCCTCAAGAACTTCCGCCCACTAACTCCTACGCTGCGGTTCAAGTCGCTTCCCTCGTTCGATGAAGTCACGACTTCGCGACCGGCGAAGCGTTTGCTCGAACCGAAGAAGAAGACAGGTGGGCGCAATCATTTTGGCCGGCTCACTTCGCGCCACATCGGCGGCGGACACAAGCAGCATTATCGCAAAGTCGATTTCAAACGGCGGAAACGCGGCGTCGCAGCTGAAGTGGTCAGTATTGAATACGATCCGAACCGCTCCGCGCGTATCGCTCTGATTAAGTACAGCGACGGCGAACTAAGCTACATCCTGGCGCCGGATCGGCTGCGCGTCGGCGCGCGGGTGAACGCAGGCGATGAAGCGGCGCCGGAGGTCGGCAACGCATTACCGCTGCGCACGATCCCACTCGGCACGAACATTCACAACATCGAGCTGACACCTGGCCGAGGCGGACAGATCGCGCGCAGTGCCGGACAGCAGGCGACGTTGAACAACCGGGAAGGCGGTTACGCGCTGGTAAAATTGCCTTCGGGCGAAATTCGCCGCATTCACGAGAGCTGTTACGCGACCATCGGCCAGGTCGGCAATGTCGATCATATGAACGTGTCGAGCGGCAAGGCTGGACGCACGCGCTGGAAGGGCCGGCGGCCGCATGTGCGCGGGATGGTGATGAACCCGATCGATCATCCGATGGGCGGCGGACAAGGGAAATCGAAAGGCGGCGGCGGCAGGCATCACCCGGTGAGCCCGTGGGGACAACTGGCGAAAGGATTTAAAACGCGGACGAAACACAAACCGAGTGATCGATTCATCATGGAACGCCGTCGTTTGAAGAAGAAGAGTTAGATTTGGAAACCAGGAGGAAGAGGAGAATGAATCAGGAAAGCAGGAACGCAGGAAAACTGAATCTGGAAGGATTCTGTTTCTGGCTTTGTGGCTCCCAAATTCAATCTCTTTCCTGCTTTCCTGCGTTCCTGATTCAAAGTTCCGTTTGATTTTTATGGCTAGATCATTGAAGAAAGGACCCTTCGTCGAATCGCATCTTCTGGAGAAGATCGATAAGATGAATGCTTCGGGCGCGAAGAGGGCGATCAAGACCTGGTCGCGGCGTTCGATGGTGACGCCGGATTTTGTCGGCCACACTTTTCTCGTGCACAACGGCAAGACGTTTCAGTCTGTCTTCGTGACCGAGAACATGGTGGGACACAAGCTCGGTGAGTTTTCGCCGACGCGCGTGTTCCGCAAACACGGATCGCATACGGCGAAGGTGACGAAATGATTTCAGATTGAAGATTGCAGATTTCAGATTGAATCGACTGCGGCGTGGCCGCTGTGTTTTCAAATCTGAAATCTTAAATCTGAAATCTGCAATCGGGTTGTTCTTACTGGCTGCTCAGGCAGCCAAAGGGCAGGGGGATAGTTCTTTGACAGATTCCAGGAATGAGAAGGCGCGGCCGGTGACGGCAGAGTCGTTGCTGGCGCAAAACGACGAGCTGCGGCAGCAATTGTCGCTAAGCCAGGAAACGGTGCGGACGTTGACCGAAAGCCTGGCGCAATCGAATGCCGAGGCGGAGACGTACCGGCGGAAGTTTGCTGATTTGCAGCAGAGGATGGAAGCGCTCGGCCTGGCTTCGGCCAGTAAGGATCGCGGGAAGCTGGAGGAGCGATTGCTCACGGCGGTGAGCGATTTGCAGCTGGCGCAGAAGGAACGCGATGACTATCGCGACCAGATGATGCGGCTGTCCGAGTCGATGTTGCGGTTTTTGAAAAGCGCGGAGGGCGGAGATGCCCAGGCGCGGATGGATGTGGAAGCGCAGTTGCGCGGGACAAATGCGCTAGCCGAACGAAACGCGAACGCCCCGGCGCAGAATTCCTCCCTGCTCGATGGCAGCGTGATCAGCGTCAAGAATGAATGGTCGTTCGTGGTCGGCAATTTCGGCGCGCGCGAAGGGGTGAAAATCGGGATGCCGTTGCGCGTGAAGAGGGGCGACGCAGTAATCGCGACTTTGCGGGTGGTGGACGTGCGCGAACGCATTTGCGGCGCGGTCATTCAGGAATCTGGGAAGGAAGGAATTAAAGTGGGAGATCGGCTCGAAGTGGACGCCCGGCGGGATGTGAGTTTGAAATAAATTCTTTTGCGGCTGCCCGGTTTCCCTCTATAGTGGCGCTCCCCGCATCAGGCGCGCGAACAAGTGCTTGCGCGATCTGGGCGGATTTTTTGTCCCCCGCAAAGGCGCGTCGGGACAAGGTTTGTTCGGGAGAGAAACAAGCCGGGTTGAGTTTAAAATAACGAAAACGATGGAAGTCAGATCAATATACCGGTACGCGAAGATTTCGCCCTTCAAGGCGCGCGAAGTCACACGCGAGATCCAGGGATTGCCGGTGGCGGCAGCGCTCGATATTGTTGCCTTCAGCCCGAAGAAAGCGGCGGCCCTGGTTAACAAGACCTTGAAAAGTGCGGTCGCGAACGCGGAAAACAACGCCAATCTGAAGGTGGAAGGCCTGGTGGTAAAAGAGGCGGTGGTGGGGGAGGGGCCGACGATGAAACGAATGATGGCGCGGGCGCGCGGGAGCGGCTCGAGGATTTTAAAACGATCGAGTCATATCCGGATAATTTTAACGGACGAGATTAAGATCGAAACGCGCGAACAGCGGAAGGCGGCGCAAAAGGCTGCGAAAAAGAAGGCTAACGAGACTAAGACAGAAGGCAGCCCAGCGAACGAGAAATCGGAGAAGCCTGGCAAACGCGCGGCGAGGAAGGCGAAGAAATAATGCGCGGTCGTCGTTCTGAGAGAAGCGAAGCGGAGTCGAAGAAGCCCGGGGAAGTTACCTTAATGGTAACGCTGCGGGATCCCTCGGCTGCGCGCGGGATGACAGAAGAATAATTATGGGACAAAAAGTTAATCCAATTGGCTTTCGCCTGAGCGTGAATCGCGACTGGCGTTCGCGCTGGTACGCTTCCCCGCAGGAGCTACCGGCGTTTCTTCACAGCGACCTCGAGATTCGGAACTATGTGAAGAAGAAACTGCTGTTCGCGGCGGTCTCGAAGATCGTGATCGAGCGCGCGTGGAATTCGATTCGCGTCACTATTTTTACCGCGCGGCCCGGCATCGTCATTGGGCGCAAAGGCGCGGAAATCGAAAAGATGACCGAGGAAATCTCGAAAATGGCGCAGGGCAAGCAGATCAAAATCGATATTCAGGAAATCAAAACGCCGGAGCTGGATGCGCAGTTGGTGGCGGAAAATGTGGCCTTGCAGATCGAGCGACGAATTGCGTATCGCCGCGCGATGAAAAAAGCAGTGCAGGTCGCGATGGATTTTGGCGCGCTTGGAATTCGTTTGCGCAGCTCGGGGCGTTTGAATGGCGCGGAGATTTCGCGCTCGGAATGGTATCG
>QHBL01000315.1 GCA_003244125.1 Chthoniobacterales bacterium | reverse complement strand
GGGTGCGTCCGGTGGAACAATTGCGGGGCGGCGACTGGTCAGTGCATTGTCCCATTTGTGACCAGGCGACGACGAGTGCGCCCACGCCCGAATCCGCGCCGGTCGGTGGCGAGACCGTTTACGGGCTGACCAAAGTGGACCAGGAAAAGCTCGTGCTCCTCTGGGGTAAACAGGCGGGCATCCCGACCGTCGCGCTGCGTTACTCCTGCACCTATGGGCCACGGCAATCGATCTTCAATCCCTACACCGGGGTCATCGCCATCTTTTGTACCCGTTTGCTTAACAATCTGCCGCCGGTGCTCTACGAAGACGGCGAACAGACGCGCGATTTCTCCTTCGTCGAAGACATCGCCCGCGCCAATCTCCTCGCCGCTGAAAGCGATAAACTCGACGGTTTGCCCGTAAATATCGGCAGCGGCAAAGGCGTGCCCATTCGCGAAATCGCCGCGCAAATCTCTGACGCGCTCGGCATTCACATCGAGCCGGAGATTAACGGCGAATTTCGTCCCGGTGAAATGCGCCATCTCACCAGTGGAACCGAGCGGGCGCGCTCAGCTGGGTACGCGCCGCAGGTTGAGTTGAGTGAAGGAATCGGTCGCTATCTCGACTGGATTCGCTCGCAGGCTGACGTGCGCGATTACTTCAGCGAAGCGGAGGACATCCTGCGCAGCAAAGGGATCGTGCACCGGATCGCTGGGCCATGAAAACTTCGGTGGTGATTCCAGCCCTTAACGAGGAAGAGCCGATTGCTGGAGTGGTGAGCGAGGTGATCGCGACGGGCATTCCTTGGGAAGTTTTGGTGGTTGATAACGAGAGCACGGATGAGACGGCGAAACGCGCTCGTGGCGCCGGTGCGCGCGTCGTGTCGGCGCCGCGCGGTTATGGGCGTGCGTGTGCCGCTGGTGTCGTCGCTGTTTCTAACGAGACACAGATCATCGTCTTTCTCGATGGCGACGGCAGTGATTGCCCGGAGTTCATGAACGCGCTGGTCGATCCGATCGCGCGTGGCGAGTACGATTTCGTCATCGGCTCGCGCACGCGCGGCGAGCGCGAGCGCGGCAGCATGAACACGCAACAAATTTTCGCCGGGCGACTCGCGGGCTGGCTCATCCGTCTGCTCTACGGCGTGCGCTACACCGACATGTGTCCATTCCGCGCGATCCGCCGCGATTGCTTAACCGAGCTCGACATGCGTGAGCAGACCTACGGCTGGAACCTCGAGATGCAGATGAAAGCCGCGCGTGCCGGTGTCCGAATTTTGGAGGTCCCCGTGAATCATCGCTGTCGCGCCGGCGGAGTGTCCAAAGTGTCGGGAACTTTTCGCGGAACGTTTGTCGCTGGCATGAAGATTCTCGCGACCTTTGTGCGAATCGCACTAGCCAGAAACGGGCCGGGACGCTAAACCGGTCAACGGTGGCGGCGACGACTCATTCGCACAGCAAGAGCAAAGCTGCGCTGTGCGGCCTTCTCGCCGGCGGCATCGCCGCGCTCGCCATGACTCTCGTCATGTTGCTTCTCGCGTGGAAGCTGCGCCTCGCGACTCCGCTGGTTATTCTCGGTGACCGGTTGAGCGTCTTCATCTCGCCCAAGCCATTCTTTTGGATCATGGGCCGGGTTGGCGGTTACAATCACCTCAAGCAACTCGGCGTTAGCTCGAGCGGCTTTGGCCAAATCATTGTCGGCGCGCTGGGCGGAGTGTTTTACGGAATCGTCGCGCGCAAACGCGAACGCGTTCCATATCGCACCACCCTTCTGGTATTCGTCGTCCTGCCGCTTGCCGTCAGCGCGGCTTTGCTTTGGCCCGTGCTCGGCACGCACTACGCTGGGTTGCCGATTGAGGCTGCTCGCATTGTCACTCTCCTGGGCCTGGCCTTGTCATTCCTTGTCTTTGAACGAGTCCTTGTCCTTAGCTTTGCATTTCTAACGAGAAACAAATGCGAAGCTAACGAGTTCTCGCCTGAGATCGGGCGAAGGGCTTTTCTCCTCGGAACAACAGGACTTCTCCTTACCGGCGGCATCTTCGCGATCGGCCGCAGGCTATTCCGCATCGCCACCTTTAGCTATGATGGCACCCAGTATAAGGGCGCGGGTGTTCGGCCCATCACGCCGAACGATCAGTTCTATTGTGTGACCAAGAATGTCGTCGATCCGCGCGTGAACGAAGGCCTGTGGCACCTGGAAGTCAGTGGCCTGGTGCAGAACCCGCGCACTTATCGAATGCATGATTTCCGAGCCATGGCCATGGTCGACCAGGAGACGACGCTGATGTGTATTTCAAACGGATTGGACGCGGGCCTGATGAGTAATGCCGTTTGGCGCGGCATTCCCATGGCCGATTTGCTCAATGCCGCCGCGCCACTTCCCGGCGCCGCCCGAGTCAGAATGCACGGCGTCGATAACTACACCGACACCATCCCGCTGGAGAAAGCGATGGAGCCGAGCACGATGGTCGCTTTTCACATGAATGGGGAAACGCTGCCGCATCGTCACGGCTTTCCGGCCCGCGCGGTTGTGCCCGGTTACTTCGGCGAGAAACATGTGAAGTGGATTACGCGCATCGAAGTCGCGCGCGATAATGTGAAAGGCTTTTACGAAAAACAGGGCTGGGGGCCGGACTTCATCGTGCCGACGCGATCCCGCATTGATGTCCCAGCTAACGAGGCGTGGTTGAAGCTTGGCGAGGCAAACAAAGGAGTGCCGGTGAAAGGTGTCGCTTTCGGCGGCGACCGCGGCATCTCGCGGGTGGAACTAAGCTTCGATGATGGGGATAGCTGGGAGGAAGCGAAGATTACCTATCCCGGAACTAAACTAACCTGGGTCTTGTGGAGCTTTGATTGGAAGCCAGATGAGGCCGGTGACTACACTCTGGTAGTTCGGGCAACCGACGGAGAAGGCGACGTGCAGGAATTTGAAGAAGACCGGGAATTTACGTCAGGTATCACCGGTTTTCACAAGGTCGCGGTGCACGTGTTCGCGTAAACGGACCTGCCGCGCGCTTGCACTTCAGCGCCTCGAACGCGCACGCCGCACCAGCGCGAAAGCGGCTCCGGCCGCCAGCAGCAGATAGGCGCTGGCCGGCTCGGGCACGGCAGCGATGCCGAAGTCAAGCGTGGCATTTCCGAAAATCATATCGAGCGAAAAGCCCTGGCTGGGATCGTGCGCGGTGACGTCGAGTTGGAACTGGAGATCGAGCGTGCTGCCGGCGGGGACGCCGTTGCCGACCGCGCCAAAATCAATTGTGTGATCGTGGAAGAAGCTATTCGCCGCAGTGAGTGAGGTGAAGCTTTGCGTGAGTAGCGCAGCGTTATTGCGCATAATGGTGAAGGTGAGCAGATCAAAACCGGTGCCGGTCGAATGCGGGTCGAGCAGTCCCACCACGAGGTCCTGCGGATTGTGCGACGGAAGCTGCGTCAGATTGAGCGACATGGAGACGCGGGCGCTGAACGTCTCGCTCGCCGTGCCCGCGCTGGAATAGGAACCGCCCAGCACCGCCAGACCGAAGACGTCGCTGACCGGCCCGCTGCCTTCTCCGGCGACGTTGAAGTTTTGATGGACATTCGGATGAGCGCTCAACGCTGCCAGCGAATCGGAAACAAGGGGCGATCCGGTGACGAACGCGGCTGCCTGCAATCCCGATGCAGCGTGCCGGCGCCGGCTGCGCAACGGCCGCCCGTGTTTGCGCATGACTCGTAGCGCCAGCAACTCCGCTGACCGGCGCCAAACCAAAACCGTTTTCCGATGTGATCAACTGCGGCGGTGCGCTTCCCGGTGAAGAGACAGTCGCGCTGCTGGTGGCGTTACCGCTGGAGCCGCCGATAGC
>QHBL01000089.1 GCA_003244125.1 Chthoniobacterales bacterium | reverse complement strand
GGAACTGGCGGGCGCGGTTGCGTCAGTTTTCGCCGTGAGAAATTCGTGCCGAAAGGCGGCCCCGATGGCGGCGATGGCGGACGCGGCGGCGACGTGATCTTGCGTGCGGACCAGCATACGGATCAGCTCGCCGCTCTGTTTTACGAGCCGATCATTCGGGCGAAGAACGGCGTTCATGGCCAGGGTAAAAAGATGCACGGAAAATCCGCGCCCAGGAAAGTGGTGAACGTGCCGGTGGGCACGGTGGTGTACCGCGCGATGCAAACTAACGACGGCTCCGCGACTCATCCTCTGGCGGCCGCGAATCACCTTCCTGATCTCGGGAGTGCAAACTCGGCCCGCCAAACGCATGCGGTCGATATCCAGCAACCGTCTCCTTCGGAACCGCCGGCGCATTTCCAGATGGGCGAAGAAATCGCGGACCTCACGCGTGACGGCGAGGAACTCCTCCTCTGCAAAGGCGGCGGCGGCGGGAAAGGCAATGTCCATTTCAAGAGCTCACGCAATCGCGCCCCACGCCAATACACCGAGGGCGGCGAAGGGGAGAGCGGGTATTTCTTTCTCGAGCTGCGCACCATCGCGGACGCGGCGCTGGTCGGATACCCGAATGCCGGCAAGTCGACTTTGCTGCGCCGGCTCTCGGCCGCGCACCCGAAGGTCGCGCCGTATCCCTTCACCACCTTGCACCCGGTCATGGGCGTGGTTGATCTCGATAACTATCGGCGCGCGACTGTGGCCGACATTCCCGGTTTAATCGAAGGTGCGCACCGCAATCTCGGGCTGGGCCATGATTTCCTGCGCCACGTCACCCGTTGTGCCGTATTCCTTTTTGTGCTCGACATGGCCGGGAGCGAAGGGCGCAGTCCCATCGCCGATCTGGAGACGTTGCGCCGTGAGATTGATCTCTACGATTCGCGCTTATCGCAGCGGCCGTGGTTCGTGGTCGCGAACAAGATGGATTTGCCCGAAGCGGGCGAGAATCTCCGCGCTTTTAGCAATCGTTTTCCGCAGCTTACCGTCGCGCCCGTTTCTGGAAAAGAGGGCGGCGGTGTGAGCGAGCTAAAGGAACTGCTCGGCCAATGGATTGCGCCACTGGACACGGCAATCGCCACAGCCGAACCGATTAATAATTAGACAAGGTGCGCGGCCTGAAACAAAGTCAGCGTTTTTGCGCATGGGAAAGCTGATCGTTGCCAGTTATTGCAGCACGTTTCTAAAGCCGGAGATGATGCATCTCTACCGGCAGGTGACTTCTCTGCGCCGCACCAGCACCTTCGTCATGACCAAGAAGGTCGAGCACAGCAAGCGCTTCCCCTTCGATGACATTGAACGCATCCCGCGCCCGCGCACCAATCTCCTTCGCCACGGCTGGATGAAGCTGGTGCAGCGGCAGCCGGCGCTGATCTATCGCGGCGAATATAAGATGCTCGTCTCCGTCCTCGGCCGGCGCGGCGCCGACATGATGCACATTTATTTCGGACACGCCGGCGTGCATCTATTGCCATTCATCCGCGGATGGGACAAACCGTGCATCGTCTCTTTCCACGGCATGGACGTGGCGCAGAATCCGCAGGTGGCGAACTACGCCGGTAAACTGCGGCAGCTTTTCCAGGAAGTCCCCCTCGTGCTCGCGCGGTCGCAATCACTCGCCCAGCGCCTGATCAACTTCGGTTGTCCGCCGGAGAAAATCCGGCTCAATCGCACTGGTATTCCGCTGGCCGATTTCAGTTACAAATTGCGCAGCTTCCCCTTGGACGGTCGCTGGCGCGTGCTCCAGGCTTGCCGGCTTATTGACAAAAAAGGCGTCGGCTCGGCCATCAGCGCCTTCGGGATTTTCGCCAAAGCTTTTCCCGCCGCGGAGTTATTCATCGCCGGCAAAGGGCCGCTCCAGGAAGACTTGGAATTCCTCGCCCAGCAGCTCGGCGTCGGGGACCGGGTGCACTTCATCGGTTTCCTCGGGCAGCGGGCGTTGCGGGATTTCTACGCCCGCGGCCATTTCTTTATCCATCCGAGCGAAACGCCGCCGGATGAAAATCAGGAGGGCGTGCCTAACTCAATTTTGGAAGCGATGGCCACAGGTCTGCCCGTCATCGCCACGCGGCACGGGGGAATTCCCGAAGCCGTCACGCATGAAGTCAATGGCTTCCTCAGTGCCGAGCGCGATATCGACAGTCTCGGTCGCTCGATGATTGCGCTGGCCAGTTCGCCCGCGCGATACGCCAGCATGAGCGCAGCCGCGCGGAATGCCGTGGCCCAAAAATTCGACCAGGAGCTGACGGTGCGCGCCCTGGAAGACGTTTACGAAGAAGTCTGTGCGCGGCCATTGTTGCAGGAGCGCGAGAAACCGGTGAGCGTCCTGCCCGCGGCGGTGGTCGAGAGCGCGTAATTTTCCGGCTTGTCATTCACGCAAAAGCGGCTTTGGTAAGCGCCGCAAACGTCGGAGGGTCGAGGGCCCGCTGCGCCCTCGCGAGGAAGATCGGGTTTTCGTTTGCGCAACGTCATGTTTCGGCATCGCTGTTTTTTCAAATCAGGTGGGTTGTTTCTGCTGCTGGGCACGCTTTTGCCTGCGCTGGCCCGAGCGGCGGAGACTGAACACGAGACATTGTCGCTCAAGCCCGCGCCGTTATTCCAGATAGGGAACTTTACCGTCACGAACTCGATGCTGGTCTCATGGATTGTCGCCGCCGCCGTGATTTTGTTTGCGCAAATCGCCACCCGCAACATCAAGACCGTGCCGGGCGGCGCGCAGAACTTTTGGGAATGGCTGGTTGAAAGCTTGTATAACTTCCTCGAGTCAATCATCGGCAGCGCGCTCGTGAAGAAGACCTTCTGGTTCTTTGCTACCATCTTCATCTTCATCCTGTTTACGAACTGGGCCGGCCTGGTTCCCGGCGTCGGCACCATCGGCTGGGGACATCCCGATCAAGCCACTGGCGTGTTCCATGTTGATCGCCCCCTGCTTCGCGGCGGAAACGCGGACTTAAATATGACTTCCGCGATGGCGCTGATCTTCTTCGCGCTTTGGATCATCTGGGCCTTTCAGGCCAATGGCGTGGGCGGATTTCTAAAACACATCTTCGCGCCCAAAGGTGAAATGACAGGACCGCTCAAGTTCGTCATGTTTGTGATCTTCTTCGTCGTTGGTTTACTTGAAGTTATCTCCATCCTTTTTCGTCCGGTGTCTCTGAGCTTCCGGCTTTTCGGAAATATCTATGCAGGAGAGGTGATGTTGGAATCGATGGCTAAGCTCGTGCCTGCGCTCTCGTGGCTGCTGCCGATTCCGTTCTATTTCATGGAACTTCTGGTCGGCTTCATCCAAGCGCTGGTCTTCATGCTTCTGACTGCCGTCTTCACCATGCTCATCATGCCGCATGAGGAGGGGCACGCCCACTGAAGGATTTCAGCGGCCATGACCGTGGTCACCGCGGAAGCCGCTGCGAAAAAACGAACAAAACAACTACTATGATACTACCAATACTCGCAGAACTTGGAGGCAGCATTCACATTGGCCTGGCCGCTTTAGGCTCCGCCATCGGCGTCGGCCTCGTTGGCATGGGCGCATCGACCGCGGTCGGTCGTAATCCCGGAGCAGCGACGCAGATCCTTGTCCAGTCGCTCCTCGGTATCGCCCTCGCTGAAGCGGTCGTGTTCTACGCGATCTACCTCGCTCCGCATTGATGGCTTTGCATTACCTCGCGGCGAGCAACATCGGCGATTCCGTGCGCGAAATCGGCGAGACCTTCGGTTGGAACATGCCCATGTTCCTGTCGCAGGTTCTCAGCTTCGCCATTGTCGCCTTTCTGCTGCGCATGTTCGCTTATAAACCGATCCTTGCGGTGCTCCAGCAGCGGCGCGAGCAGATCGCGCAGGCGCAGCTGAACGCGGAGAAGATCAAACAACAACTTGCTGAAGCGGAGCAACGTCATTCTGATATTTTGGCCAGGGCGAATGCTGAAGCGCAGAAGATGATCGATGAAGCTCGCGCCAGCGCGTCGGTCGTAGCCGAACGCAAACAGCAGGAAGGAATCGCCGCGGCGGAACAGATTGTGGCCAAGGCGCGCGAAGCGACCGCGATCGAGCACGAACGAACGATGGAACAGTTAAAGCGCGAGCTGGGCCGGCTGGTTATTGATACGACGGCGAAAGTAACCGGAAAAGTTCTAACGAGCGATGATCAACGCCGGTTACAGGAAGAAGCTTCGCGACAGTTGGCCTAGGTAATCCGGCATGCAGGTATCGAAGGACGTCCGTCAGACCGCTCGCGCGCTGTTGCACGCCAGCTTTATTGATGGGCAGCTCGACCAGGGACGAGTGCATTCCGTAGTTAACTCGATTCTGGAGAAGAAGCCGCGTAATTACATTAAGATACTTAATTACTACAAGCGCCTGCTTCGGCTTGAGCTGGAGAAGCGGCATGCCCGTATTGAAACGGCCTCGGAGCTCGACCCGCAAGCGGCCTCCCAAATCAGGCAGAACCTTTCCCGCCGTTATGGGAGCGATCTGACCGCTGAGTTTGTCGTCAATCCGCAGCTACTTGGCGGGATGCGAATACGCGTTGGCAACGACGTCTGGGATAGCAGCGTGCGTAATCGCCTGGAGCGTCTCGAGCAACAACTTTAGCTAACAACGAAACTATGAGCAGCATACTTGAAGAGATCGAGACAAAGATTGCCGGACTGAAAACTTCAACCACGCGAAGTAATGTCGGCGTCGTCCGCGAAGCCGGTGATGGTGTCGCCCGCATCGAAGGTCTGAGCGA
>QHBL01000155.1 GCA_003244125.1 Chthoniobacterales bacterium | reverse complement strand
ATCAATCCGGAGAAAATCGGCGCGCTTATCGGACCCGGCGGCAAGACGATCAAGGGCATCGTGGCTGAGACCGGCGCGGAGATTAACATCGAAGATGATGGTTCGGTGCACATCTACGCCACGAGCGGCGAGTCGATGCAACGCGCGAAGGAAATTATCGGCGGCATGACTAAGGAGATCGAGGTCGGGCAAACTTATCAGGGACGTGTGGTCTCGACGAAGGAGTTCGGTGCGTTTGTGGAGGTTTTTCCCGGCAAAGATGGTCTCGTGCACATTTCCGAGCTGGCTGACTTCCGCGTGCGCAAGACGGAAGACGTGGCGAAAATCGGCGACGTCGTCTGGGTAAAATGCATCGGGATTGACGACAAAGGACGCGTGAAACTCTCGCGAAAAGCGGCGCTGAAAGATCGCGCCGAAGCTGAGACTGGGCAGGTGCCCGAGCCGGCGCACGACGGCGCGCGGTAGCTGTAGCCGCGTTCAATTCACGTGCCCGTGTGGTACTAGCCGAGGCCAGCGACCTCGGCTACAGGAACGTGTGCACAAACACCTGCGGCGTGTAGAGCGGGCATGGCTCGAGCCGGCGATCTACTTTGTGACCACGTGCACGCGGAAGAGGCAGCCGTTGTTAGCGACGCAATCGTTCGCGAGCATTCTCATCGATGAACCGGGTGCGCATCAGCGCCACGGTTGCCGAATCGGAAGCTATGCGAAGCCGATCCGCATTTTGCTGCCGTTATGAAATCGGGCTTTCTTGAAAAACTGATCTCGCGCCTCGGCAAGATCGGGCCCGAGGATGTGCAGAACTACCTGCTGCGGTTGGCCCAGGAGAAGGGTTTTCTCGAGACAGTTTTCAACGCCATCCAGGAAGGTATTATCGTCACTGATTCCGGCGGGCGGATTACTTATCTCAATGAGGCCGCGTGCGGGTTGTTCGGTCTCGATGGGGAGGACTCGATCGGCAAGCCGCTGGATGAACGGGTGCGGGGGCTGGACTGGCAATCGTTCACCCGCAGCGGTGGGCCGGTGACGCGTGATCTCGAAATTTTTTATCCGGCCAATCGTTTTATCAATTTCTACATCGTGCCGCTGATTATCGAACATCGCGAAAGCGAGGCGGACGGGGCGGGCGGACAGGTTGGTTACGCGATTATCCTCCGCGACATCACTGAGAGCCGGCGCACAGCGGAGAAGGTGATGGAAGGTGAGCGGCTCAATGCCCTCACGCTGCTGGCTGCCGGAGTCGCGCACGAGATCGGGAACCCGCTCAACTCGCTCAACATTCATCTCCAGCTGATGGAGCGCGAGACACGCAAGCTGAAAGGCAAAACGGGCGAGCAGCTTCAGGAGTCGATCGATATCGCGCGAGGCGAGATCAGCCGCCTGGATTCCATCGTCACACAATTTCTGCGCGCGATCCGCCCCTCGAGACCGCAACTGCGGCCCGAGAGCATCAACGCGCTGGTGGAAGAAACAGTCCAATTCTTCGGGCCGGAAATCCAGGCGCGCGACATCGTGGTGGAAACGGAGTTGCGGCCGGATTTGCCATTGCTGGAGCTGGATCGCGACCAGATGAAACAGGCGTTTTATAACATTATCAAAAACTCGTTCGAAGCGATGAAGAGCCGCGGCATTTTGCGCATCCGCACCGATGCCAGCGATACCCATGTGCGCGTCAGTTTCACCGATAATGGCGGCGGCATGTCAGCGGATTCGCTCAGCCGGGTATTCGAGCCGTATTACACGACAAAAGCGGAAGGCTCAGGCTTAGGCTTGCTCATCGTGCGGCGCATCGTGCGCGAACACGGTGGGGAGCTCGCGATCGAAAGCACGGAAGGAAAGGGATTGACCTTGACGATCCGGTTGCCGCTGGCGGATCAGCGGGTGCGGATGCTGGAGGCGGGCTCTGGAAGGATGAAGGATGAAGGATGAAGGCGGAAAGGCGGTGCGGGACCTGCGGGCGCGCACGAGAGATTTCGCGCTTCGCATTATCCGCCTTTATCAGGCACTGAATAAGCGGAACGGGGTCGCTCAGGTACTGGGCAGACAGATCGCTCGATCGGGTACTTCCGTTGCTGCACATTACCGTGAGGCATGCCTAGCGAAATCCAACTTGGACTTCGTGAATAAGCTCGAAGGTGCCCTGCAGGAACACGACGAAACAGCTCTTTGGCTCGAGTTACTGGCGGATTTCCGTACGGNNNGTCTTCGCGGCTCAGGATGACGGGATGGCGCGGCTCGGAGGATGACAAACTCTGCGTTCGAGAGAACGTTCGTTCCGAATGACGAAGGCCACCATTCTCATCGTCGATGACGAGAAGCACACGCGCGATGGGTTGCGGCGGCTGCTCGAGGATGAGTATGATGTCTATGTCGCCGAAGACACTGGCGGGGCGATGAGCGTACTCGAGCGCGAGTCGGTGGAGCTCTTGCTCACGGATTTGCGCCTGGGAAATGAGGACGGCATGCAGCTCATCGAGCGCGCGCTGAAGATGGCACACCCGCCGATCTGCATCATGATGACCGCTTACGGTTCAGTCGACACCGCAGTCGAAGCGATGAAATGTGGCGCTTACGATTTTGTCACCAAGCCGCTAAATCTCGACAAGGTGGAGATGCTCATCGCGCGCGCGCTGCAATCGCGGCGGATGGAACAGGAGAACCGCACGCTCAAGCAGCAGATCGATCAGCGGTTTGGGCTGGAGAATATTCTGGGCGAATCAGCCGCGTTACGCGAGGTGCTCGACACGATCCGGCAGGTCGCGCCGTCCTCCGCGAATGTGCTTATCGAGGGCGAGAGCGGCACCGGAAAGGAATTGGCCGCGCACGCCCTTCACAATCTCAGCCGGCGGAACAAAGCGAAATTCGTGGCGGTGCATTGCGCGGCTTTGTCGCCGACATTGCTGGAAAGCGAGTTGTTCGGACATGAGCGCGGGGCGTTTACTGGCGCGCACGAACGGCGTATGGGGCGTTTCGAACAGGCCAGCGGTGGCACGATTTTCCTCGATGAGATCGGCGACATCGATGCCAGCACGCAGGTGAAATTGTTGCGCGTCATGAGCGAAGAGCGCTCCTTCGAACGCGTCGGCGGGACGCAAACGCTGCGCGCCGATGTGCGCATTGTCGCGGCGACAAACAAGAACCTGGAGCAGCTCGTGCGCGAAGGGAAATTTCGCGAAGACCTGTACTTTCGCTTGAATGTTGTGCGCATCGTCATGCCGCCATTGCGCGCGCGAAAAGAAGACATTCCGCTGCTGGTGCGCGCGTTCCTGCGCCATTTCTCGAAGGCGAATGACAAACGTGTCTTCGAGATTACCACTGAGGCGATGAACACTCTGCTCGTTTACGATTGGCCGGGAAACGTGCGCGAGCTGCGCACCGCCATCGAGCACGGGGTGGTGATGGCGAACGGACCCAAGGTGACGTTGCGCGATTTGCCCGCGAGTGTGCGGCAGCGCGCGGGAGCGGCAGCGTTCGGCGTTTCTGAAACGATCAACCCGCTCGACCTGGCGCAGACGGAGAAACGGCTCATTGCGCAAGCTCTGGCCGCGACGAAAGGAAATATCACTGCGGCGGCGAAGCAGCTCGGCATCAGCCGGCGCACATTACATCGCAAATTGAATGAGATGAATGCGGGGAAATCCGAAACCCGAATATCGAATCCCGAAACAAATCCAAATTCCGAAATCCAGAATTGTTAAACACGCAGAGCCGCGCAAATCTGTGCGCTCTGATTCCCATTTGTGCTTGTTTGTTTCGGATTTCGAAGTTTGAAGTTCGAATTTCTGAGCTATGCCTGGTTCGGCTGATTTCATCCAGAAAGCGGTGCACACGCTCGAGACGGGCGCAGTCGCGCTGTGGATTCGGCGTTCGCTCCTGCTCGTCGGCGCAGTCGTGCTTGCGGTTTATCAGCTCTATCATTTTCGCGGGCTGGTCACAGCGCCGGCCATGGACCAGGCGCAGATCGCGCGGCACATCGCAAGCTTTCAGGGTTGGCGCACGAATTTCATCCGGCCGCGCGCCATCGGCCAGCTTTCCGCGCACGGCAAAAACGTCGCGCGCAATATCCAGTTCGACACCTACGAAGCGCCACTGCCGCCGCTGGTCGAGGCCGTTGCACTGCGCCTGATCAAATCGCATTGGAAGATGAGTCCGAGCGATCTGGTTTACGCCGGCGACAAAGTCATCGCAGCGGAAGCCGTCGTGCTCTTTCTGTTTTCGATCGTGGTGCTTTTTCTGGTGGCGCGGCGGTTATTCGATCAACGCCTCGCCTTCCTCGCCTGCGGGCTGGTGCTGTTGTGCGACCTGCTCTGGCAATACTCACTGAGCGGGCTGCCGCAGATGTTAATGCTGCTGATTTTCAACGCCACGCTTTACGCGCTGGTGCGCGCGATTCAGGCGCGACACGCCGGACAGCCCGCGACGCGATGGCTGGCGGCAGCCGGCGCCGGATTTGGTCTGCTCGCGCTGTCCCATGCGCTTACGCTCTGGATGTTTTTCGGAGCGCTCCTCTTCATTGCGTTTTATTTCCGGTCGCGGGTGCGTTCAGCGTTGATCGTGCTCGGCGTAGTCGCGGTTATGTACGCTCCGTGGTTACTGAGGAATTTTATCCTCACTGGAAATCCGGCGGGCGTCGCTGCCTACGCGGTGCTCGATGGAGTGCGCCACTCCGAGGCGGCCCATATGCGCATGCTCGTGAGTGATGGCAGCGCCGGCGTAGCGGCGTTCCGCGACAAGATCATCGCAAACTTTTTCAACGAGACGAGCGGCCTCTTCGGCGATCTCGGCTGGAGCGTGGTGGCGCTGATGTTCTTCGTCAGCCTGCTCCATCAATTCAAGAGCCGAGATGCGGCGGCGCTGCGCTGGATGATTCTGGCGATGTGGGGCGGCGCGCTGATTGGCATGGCGCTTTACGGCGTGACCCGGGAAGATGGCGTGGCGGCTAACGAGCTACAGGTGTTGTTCGTCCCCATCATGAGCTGCTTCGGCCTGGCCTGGCTGCTCGTGCAATGGAATCGGTTTGGATTTCCTGAGCTAGCGCGGTTGGGATTTATCGTGGCGCTTTACTTCGTCTGCGCCTTGCCGCTGGTTCTTAATCTGCCGTATTTCGCACCCGCAGCACGGCCACAGATTCGCTGGCCGCCCTACGTCCCGCCCTACATTGCGGTGCTGAACGACTGGATGAAACCGAACGAGGCCGTCGCTTCGGACATGCCGGCGGCGATCGCCTGGTATGCCGACCGCCGCAGCGTGTGGCTGCCCGACACGATCCAACATTTTACCGAGCTGAATGATTGCGGCGTTCTCGGCGGACCGGTCAACGGTCTGTATCTTACGCCGGTAAGCGGAAGCCAGAACAAACTCGGCGACATTATCAAAGGTGAATACAAGGATTGGTCTCCGCTGATTTTGCGCACGGTGGACATGCAGAAGTTCTCGCTGAAATGGGCGACGTTGCTGGGGATTGAAAGCGAGTGCGTTTTCTTCAGCGACCATGACCGCAGCAAGGGAGCGAAGTCGCAATAGTCATCCCGAGCGAGGTCGAGGGATCCCGTTGCGCAAATGTGAGGCAGTTTCCACGGGATCCTCGGCCTGTCGCTCGGGATGACGGTTTTTGTTTACGACTTCCCCGAATCGCATTTGATTGGCTGACGTGAGCGAGAACCGCAAACTCTTCGGCACCGACGGGGTGCGCGGTGTCGCTAACGTCGAGCCGGTGACGGCGGAGACGGCGCTAAAACTCGGACGCGCCGCGGCGCATGTTTTTACCAGGCTCAATCCACGCGAGCATCCGGCGGGCACGCGGCCAAAGATCGTGCTCGGCAAAGATACGCGGTTGAGCGGTTACATGCTGGAGAATGCGTTTGTCGCGGGCATCACTTCGCTCGGCGTCGATGTGCTCGTGATCGGGCCGTTGCCGACGCCCGGTGTGGCGTATATCACGCGCTCGCTGCGCGCCGACGCCGGAATCGTACTCTCCGCCTCGCACAATTCCTACGAAGACAACGGCATCAAATTTTTCCGGCACGACGGCTACAAGCTCGACGACGCGGTCGAACAACAAATCGAGCAGCTCGTGTTCAGCGGCGAAGTGGATGCGATCCGGCCGACAGCTACGAAGATTGGCCGGGCGACCCGGATCGATGACGCGCTTGGCCGTTATGTGGAGTTCGCCAAGCAAAGTTTCCCGCGCGGCATGACGCTGGAAAAATTGCGCGTGGCGGTGGATGTGGCAAACGGCGCTGCTTACAAATCGACGCCGTGCATTTTGCGCGAGCTCGGCGCTGACATCGTGGTCGAGCACAACACGCCGGATGGTACGAACATTAACGCGCAATGCGGCAGCACGTATCCGGCGGAGATTCAGCGCATGGTGAAAGCGTCCGGGGCGCAGGTCGGCCTTACGCACGATGGAGATGCTGACCGGGTCTTGCTCTGCGATGAGAAGGGTGAACTGGTCGATGGTGATGAGATTCTGGCCATCGCGAGCATCGACCTTCTGCGGCGGAAGAAATTGCGGGACGAGACGCTGGTCGCGACAGTGATGAGCAACTTCGGCCTGGATGAGGCGCTGGCCGGGCACGGCGGCAAAGTAATCCGTGCCAAAGTGGGCGATCGTTATGTGCTCGAGGAAATGGTGGCGCGAAATCTCAACGTCGGGGGCGAGCAGAGCGGGCACATGATCTTCCGCGATTTCACCACCACAGGCGATGGCATCATCAGCGCGCTGCAAATTCTGCGTATCATGAAGGAGAGCGGGAAAGCGCTGAGCGAGCTGAAGCGTTGCCTGAGGAAGTATCCGCAGGCGCAGCGAAACCTCCGGGTGAAAGCGAAGCCGCCGCTGGAGGAAATGAGAAGCGTGATGAAGCTAGTAAGCGAAACGGAAAAGCAGCTCACTGGAAAAGGCCGCGTATTGCTACGTTACTCAGGAACTGAACCGAAGATCCGCTTATTGATCGAAGGGCGGGAACTCGAGCAGATTGACGAACAGGCGAACCGCATTGCCGAGGCGATCGAGAAAGCGATTGGTTGAATGTGTGTGAAGGCACCAACCCAGGAACGATTCGTCCTTCTCCCGCTGTCGGCTCTTCCCAAATCCTTATGACCTTGTCTCAGGTCATCGAAGCGCTGCTCTTTAGCGCGCAGAAGCCGCTAACGATTCGCGAGTTGGCCGATGGCCTCAAGGACGCTGGTGACACCGACGAGCTTTTGCCGAATGAGTTCGCCCGGGTGAAAGAGGCGGAGGTCGCGGCTGCTCTCGGGCAGCTCAAGGTTGAATATATTCAAAACGAGCGCGGCTTTCAGCTGGCGGAGAAAGCTGATGGCTGGCAGCTGGTCAGTCATCCCGATTGCGCCCGGTGGGTGCAGCAGCTTTT
>QHBL01000040.1 GCA_003244125.1 Chthoniobacterales bacterium | reverse complement strand
TTCCTGCGTTCCTGCTTTCCTAAGAGATAACTCTGATGAGCAGCGAGCGGCGCAAACCTTATCCCTTCGACCAGTTCGAGCCAAAATGGCAGCGCCTTTGGGATGAGCGCCAGCTCTTTCGCGCGCCAAACCCGGGCGAAGAGAATTTCGATCCGGCGAAACCGAAGTTCTACGTGCTGGATATGTTTCCCTATCCAAGCGGCGCCGGTCTCCACGTCGGTCATCCGGAGGGTTACACCGCCACCGATATCGTCGCGCGCTACAAACGGATGCGCGGCTTCAACGTGCTGCATCCGATGGGCTGGGACGCGTTCGGTTTGCCGGCTGAACAATACGCGATCAAGACCGGCCAGCATCCGGCAGTCACGACGCGGGAGAACATCGCGCGTTTCAAATCGCAGCTGAAACGAATCGGCTTTTCCTACGATTGGACGCGTGAGATCAACACGACCGATCCCGATTACTACAAGTGGACCCAGTGGATTTTTCTCAAGATCTACAACTCGTGGTTCAACCCGGAGACGAAGAAGGCTGAGCCGATCTCAACCTATCGCGGAGACGATCCTGCGTCCGTGCGGCTGGCTTACGTCGCCGATGTGCCGGTGAATTGGTGCCCCGAGCTGGGAACCGTTCTCGCGAACGAGGAAGTGATCGATGGCAGGAGTGAAGTCGGCGGTTTCCCGGTAGTGCGACGGCCGATGCGGCAATGGATGCTGCGCATCACTGCGTATGCGGAGCGGCTGATCGACGAACTTGAAGGACTTGATTGGCCCGAAGGGATCAAGTTGCTGCAACGCAATTGGATTGGGAGAAGCGAAGGCGCGGAGATTGCCTTCCAAGTTGCCGATCGCGACGCGGCTCGCGCGGAATGTGACATTCGCGTTTACACCACTCGGCCCGATACGCTTTACGGAGCGACTTACATTGTGCTCGCGCCCGAGCATGCGCTGGTGGATGAGCTAACGACTCCTGAGCGGCGAGAGGAGGTCGCGAAATATCGCGAGGCAGTAGCAGCCAAGTCGGAGCTGGAGCGCACCGAGTTAACGAAAGATAAAAGCGGCATCTTCATCGGAGCTTTCGCGATCAACCCCGCGAACGAGGAGAAGGTTCCCATCTGGATCGCCGATTACGTACTCACGGCTTATGGCACCGGCGCGATCATGGGTGTGCCGGGACACGATGAGCGCGACCTCGAGTTCGCGCGCAAGTTTGGCCTTCCGATAATTCCGGTGGTCCAAGCTGCGGGTAAAACCGGCGAAGAATCGATCGGTTCAGTCGAGGAGGGCGTCGCGATTAATTCACCGTTGATCGACGGTTTGCCCACAGCGGAGGCGAAGAAGAGAATCATCGCCTGGCTGGAACAACGCGGCCGCGGGCAGGCGGGCGTGCGCTACAAACTGCGCGATTGGCTTTTCTCGCGGCAGCGTTATTGGGGCGAGCCGTTCCCGATCGTGTGGGAGAATGGCAAACATCGGGCTTTGGGTGAATCCGAGCTGCCTGTCACGCCGCCGCCCCTGGAGGATTTTAAGCCCACAGGCACTAGTCAGCCGCCCTTGGCAAAAGCGCGCGATTGGATTCGGTATTCCGATAATGCGGCGCGCGAAACGAACACCATGCCGCAATGGGCCGGCTCATGCTGGTATTACCTGCGCTATTGCGATCCGCGCAATGATGCGCGGTTTGTGGGCAAAGAAGCGGAACATTACTGGATGGAAGGGTCGGGCAACCTGCTCACAATCGTAGAGTGGGAGCGCCGCCTGACCAGCCTGCTCGCTCTCGCCAAAAACAAGCGAGCTAATCGCAAACAGTTCATCACTTTTGGCGTAGTTGAGCGGGCACAAGCGGACCGCATTAAGTCGGCAACTCGACAGGATGTCGCGGGCTTCCGCCGGTATATCGATGTTTTCGCCCTGCGGCACATCTTGAACAAGCATGACTCAGAGCATGAAACCAATAAACAGAACGTGCCGGTTGGGTTTTCTGACCTGCTTCGCATTCCAGACATTGTTCGAGAACCCGATGCAATTGAATCAGCCGGCGAAACGAGCCTGCACCTGCCAGCGATCCGTTACATAAAACGGATCGGCGAGACGATCTGCTACGTCGAGGAGGTGCTACTCGGCCGAAGGTTACTGGCGGCGAAAACCATGTACAAGAAAGCGGCGACGGCGAGTCATGCCCCGAGAGGCCTTGCTCATACGCCCGAAACGCTCCGTCGCACGAAACAAACAATCGCGGCGTTACCCCGGCCAGTCAACGCGCGCAAACCGGGCGGTGTGGACCTTTATGTCGGCGGAACCGAGCACGCGGTTCTGCATCTGCTCTACGCCCGTTTCTGGCACAAGGTGCTTTTCGACCGGGGCCACGTGAGCACGCCCGAGCCGTTCCAGCGTCTGGTAAATCAGGGCATCATCCTCGGGGAGGATAATCGCAAGATGTCCAAGCGCTGGGGCAATGTCATCGATCCGCTCGATGTCATCGCCGAGTACGGCGCGGATGCGTTTCGCTGCTACGAAATGTTCATGGGCCCGCTCGAACAAATGAAGCCCTGGAGCATGCGCGGAGTGGAAGGCGTGGCCCGTTTTCTCGCGCGCGTCTGGCGCCTGATCATGGATGAGAATCAGGCCGGCGAATGGGAATTATCAAGCCGCCTTCAAGAAATTGCGCCGGATAAAGCGCAACTTAAAGTCGTGCACGCCACCATCAAGAAAGTCACCACAGACATCGAGTCGCTTTCGTTCAACACCGCCATCTCGCAGATGATGGTCTTCGTCAATGCCTTCACCAACGTTGCGACCGTGCCGGTCTCGGCCATGCGCACACTGCTGGTGCTGCTCAATCCATTTGCGCCTCACATCAGCTCCGAGCTTTGGGAAATTGTTGGCCGCAATTTTAGAATCACGCCATCTGAAATCACTGATCAACCCTGGCCAGAGCATGACGAAAGTCTGCTTGTCGAGGACGAGATCGAGATGGTCGTGCAGGTGAACGGAAAGGTGCGCGAGAAATTCCTCGCGCCGATTGCCGCCCGCGACGATGAGCTCAAAGCGATCGCGCTGGCGTTGCCGAAGATTCAGGAACTCACTGGCGGCCGAGAGATTCGCAAGGTCGTGGTCGTGCCGAAGAAGCTTGTCAACGTGGTGGTGAACTGATTAGCACAAACTCATGTGGAAAGAATTCAAGGAGTTTGCGGTCAAGGGCAATGCGCTCGATCTCGCGGTCGGCATCATCATCGGCGCTGCCTTCACCGGCATTGTCAATTCCGTGGTCAAAGACATCATCATGCCGCCGCTTGGTCTCGTCACGGGCGGTCTGGATTTCTCGAATCAATTCCTCGTCCTGAAACCGGCGCCGAGTGGCGCGATATTCGCGACGCCGGCAGAAGCGGCCAAAGCAGGAGCCGTGACCTGGAACTACGGCAACTTCGTCACTGTGCTCATCAATTTCATCATCGTCGCCATCGCCGTGTTCCTTATCATCAAAGCGATCAATAAAATGAAGCGGCCGCACCCGACCGATCCTGTGTCGAAAGATTGCCCCGCCTGTGCGATGACGATTCCGATCAAGGCGACGCGCTGCCCGCATTGCACGAGTCAGCTGTAACGACTGCGCTGCCCCGGGCGCGCGCGAGGGGAAACCGCCGCGAGTTACGGCGTGCGGTCTGGCGCTTTGTCCAGCTGCAACGGCAGGAGCGCCTGGTTCAGCGTCGGCTCAGCCCAGGTCGGCGGATGTTGCAGCATCTGCAAATGCTGACTCGTGGGATGAAACTCCGCCTGCACAGTAAAAGTGAGCTTCTCATCTCCGCGCATTACCGTGATCGGCACCGCATCGCCCGCGGTTAGAAAAAACGATGCGTCGATAATATCGTCCGGATGCCGGATCGCTTTGTGCCCGACCTGCAAAAGAATGTCGCCGGCTTGAATCCCGCAGTTCGCCGCCGGCGTGTTCTCCACAATCTCCGTCACCTCCGCGCGCGAGCCGCCTTTTTCTTCCGCCGCCTCGGTCAGGTGGGCGCCGATCCAGCCGTGCCGCACTTCGCCGAAACGCATGTAATCGCTGCGAATCTTATCCGCCGCTTCGATGGGCAGCGCGTAGCACGATGAGCTGTTCTCCAGGCTGCTGACCACGATGCCCACGACCTCGCCTTTCATGTTCAACAATGGCGCGCCAGCTTCCCCGCGCTGCGTCGGCAAGTTCGCGCGCAGGTGCGTGGTGGTGAGATAGCGGTCGAGATATTTCCGATCAAAGCCCGCGACCATGCCGAAGCTGGGTGTTTCAGGAAGGTCAAGCGGATAACCGATCATGACTACGGGCGTGGCGACTTGAAGCGCTTCGGATTTACCCACCGGCAGTGCTGGGGAAGCGGCGTCAATCTTCAACATCGCGATCCCGCTGCGCACGTCGGCCACGAGTTGACGCGCGCGAACCTTTTTGCCGGAAAACTCCACACTGAAATTGGTCCCTTCGCCACCGACGGAATAGGCGGTGAAAATGGTGCCGGTGGGATCGATGAAAAAGCCAGTGCCGGAAAGCTCGCTGTGCTCATCCACGGCGTGAATCTTCACAACCGCGCGGGCGCAGCGGTCGAACACTCCTTTGACCTCGCGGCTGATGGTGTCGGCGGTGCGTTCCTGCGCCTTCGCCGAAAGTGTCGCGACACAGACGAGCAGAGCGAGCGAACGCACCGACATGACGCGAGAGACAACTGCCGGGTGGCAGTTAAAATCGCAGGGTCGACTCATAACTCACGGGCATGCTGTCCAGCACATAGCGGGGCGGCGCTGCCGTCTGGTGAGTCGAAAGATTGGAATGGCGAATCTGCGGCGGCGCCGTGGTGACCCCCACGGAAAGCGGCTCGGCCAGGCTCCAGGTATTGGCGCTGACAGTTTGGGCAGGAATAGCGGGAGCGACCTGCGCGATGTTGCCTGGCGAAACCGGCGACTGATAAATCTTGAGCGACAGGACTGCGGCGCAAACCAGCACCGCCGTCACCGCTGCCGGATAAGATGCAAGCCGTGCCACGTTAAGGGTGAGCATGAAATCCTGCACCCGCTGAATCGCGATCTGCCAGAGCGGTTGGCGCAGGAGCTCATCACGCTGGCGACGGTGGAACTCGTGCAGAAAATCTTCGAAATAACCGGGAGGCGGTTGCTCGTGGCGCTTGAGGCGAAGCAGCGCGCTTATCTCGCTATCGTCGAAATGTTCGTCCATCGTTCCCGTCCTTACGACACCGGATTTTTGCGAAACTCGTCCAGGTAATTTTGCAGTTGCCGATTCGCGTAAAAGAGCCGGGAACGTACCGTGCCTTCGGAAACGTTCAAGATTTTACTGATCTCGGCGTGGGGCATGCCTTGGATGTGGAACATGGTGACGACGGCTCTGTGTTCATCAGACAGTTTCATCATGGCCTCGTTCAATCTTCGCTGAAGCTCGGAGAGGTCGGCCTCGCGCACCGGGCTGCTCGTCTGCGTCACTTCAAGGAACTCCTTGTCGTTTTGAATGCTTGCGTCCACGTCATCAAGGCTCATGTGGAAACGGCGGCCGCGTTTCTTCAGGAAATTGAGCGTCATGTTCACCGCGATGGAGTGCACCCAGGTGTAGAACGATGATTTGCCGCGGAAGCCGCGGATCGATTTGTAGGCCTTGGCAAAAATGTCCTGGAGGAGATCGTTCGTGTCCTCGTGGTTCGAGGTCATGTTGTAGACGAGCCCGTAGAGTCGCGGCGTGTATTTGACGACGAGCTGGTCGAAAGCGTTCGCCTCGCCGTCTTGCGTGCGCGCGACGAGCTGCTGGTCTTCGTCCGTTCTCGGCTGGTCCATTGCCGGCCTTTTCTTAACAGTTGGCGCCAGACCCGACGACAACAAATCAGAGATGCGGCGCGGCGGCGTGAGAACAGCATTCATCCGTTTCAAATGTCGGCTTAAATTAGTTGCGACGGTCCCGCACTGAGAGGAGGTAGAGCAGGTTGCCCAGCACCGCGATGAAAGCGGCGATGTAGGTAAGGGCGGCGGCATTCAGTACGCTATTCACCCCTGCAACTTCCGAGCCGGGCTGTACAATCCCCATTTGCTTAAGAATGATCTTGGCCCGGCGCGAGGCGTCGAATTCCACCGGCAAGGTGATGAGCTGAAACGCGAGCAGGATGAAGTAGCAATAGATGCCCAGCGTGATCAGCCCCGTGATGTGGAAAATCAGGCCGCCGAAGATCACGAACGGAAGCATCCGCGAGCTGACCATCGTCAACGGCACGATCGCCATGCGCCATTTCAGCGGCGCGTAGGCCCGCGCATGCTGAATGGCGTGACCCGTCTCGTGCGCGGCAATGCCGAGCGCGGCCACCGAAGGAGTGTTGTAAACGTTAGTGGAGAGACAAAGCCGCTTGCTCGTCGGGTCGTAGTGATCGCCGAGATAATCATTCGTCTCGACCACATCCACGTCGTTGATATTCGCCGCGGACAAAATCTCGCGCGCGCATTCGGCGCCGGTGATGTTGGAGCTGGCGCGCACCTCGCCCCATTTGCGGAACGCGCGCGAGACGCGGAACTGTGCCCAGAGTCCGACGATCACCGGAATGCCGATGAGCAGAAGCCAGTTGCCCATCATTCCGCCACCATATCCGTATCCGTAAGGGTACATAACTCTATTCGGTTAGATATTAGACGCTTGGCGGTCGCGCGCGTTCATTCCGCGTTTCCACCCCAGTCCCGACAGTGACAACGCGCGGCCATGCCTTGCATTTCAGCAGTGGCTATAAGTCCAGTCGCTTCGGGAAGCGCGAGAGAATCCGGCAGCCGTCTTTCTCCACAATCACGACATCCTCGATCCGTGTTCCGCCGATTCCCGGATAATACAATCCCGGCTCAACCGTGACGCATTGGCCAGCTTTCAACGTCACCTTTTGCAAGCGCGGATATTCGTGAATCTCCAGCCCCAGCCCGTGCCCGGTTCCGTGGAAAAAACCCACGCGCCGGCCATTCCGCTCTTCCGTGGGAAACCCGCGATCAGTGAAGAGATGCTGGATTGCTTTGTGGATGCTCATGCCGTCCACGCCGGCTTTGATCCGCTTCAACGCCAGCGCTTGTCCCGCTTTTACCGTCTCCCAAAGGTTGCGCTGCTCTTCGTTGGCACGACCGCGCACGAAGGTGCGCGTCATGTCGCCCCAGTAGCCAGTCTTCGCATCGCGCGGGAAGATGTCGAGAATAATGAGCGAATCGGCCAGGAGCGGTCCCGAACCGCGCTCGTGCGGATCACAAGCCTGATCACCGCCAGCGACGATCGTGTTCGTCGGTATCCCGCCCGCGCGCAGGATGGCGCTATCGATCTCCGCCCGCAGAATTTCCGAGGTCAACGTTTTGCCCGACCACTTCAGCTTTTTCCCAGGCCCGGGGTTTGACGCTTTCAAAAGTTCCATCGCGCGCTTCATTCCTCTCTCAGTAATGCGCAAGGCGCGGCTGATCTTCCCGATCTCCTCCTCGGTTTTCCGCTCGCGGCCGGGCCAGAACGATCCGTTGGTCGCTTCCAGCTTGATCCCGCGTGCCTGTAGCTCGTTAGCGTAGCCAAGGGGGAAGTTCGCCGGGACCAGCGCGCGTTTGACCCGGCGTTTCGTCAGGAAATGCCCGAGCACCTTTTCATATGGCGGCGCTGTTTTCACTCCG
>QHBL01000366.1 GCA_003244125.1 Chthoniobacterales bacterium | reverse complement strand
TCGCGCCATGCGAGTGCTCGTTACCGGCGGCGCGGGATTTATCGGCTCGCATCTTGTCGAGGCGTTGCTCGCGCAGCAGCATGCCGTCGCGATCTTGGATGACTTCAACAATTTCTACGATCCCGCGGTCAAGCACGCCAATATCGCGTCGATAGCGACTGAGGCGCCGGTATTTCGGGTCGATTTGCGCAATAACAATGCCGTGCGGGGATTGTTCCGGCGGGAGAAATTCGACGTTATCGCGCACCTCGCGGCGCGGGCCGGAGTGCGGCCGTCCATCGCCCAGCCGCAATTGTATTACGACACCAACGTGAACGGAACGCTTCATCTGCTGGAAGCGGCGCGGAGCACGGGCGTGCAGCGTTTCATTCTCGCCTCCAGCTCGTCGGTCTACGGCATGACGAAGAGTGTCCCCTTTTCGGAAGAACTGCATCTGACGCAAACGATCAGCCCATACGCCGCGACGAAAATCGCCGCCGAGTTTCTCTGCTCCACTTTTTCGCATCTCTACGGAATGCGAGTCATCGCGCTGCGTTTCTTCACCGTTTACGGTCCGCGGCAGCGGCCGGACCTCGCCATTCATCAGTTCACGCGCAAGATCATCGCAGGCGAGCCCATCGATCAGTTCGGCGATGGCACGACTCGGCGCGATTACACTTACATTGACGACATCATCCAGGGCGTGCTGGCGGCGCTTCGCTACGATGGCCCGATGTTCGATGTTTTTAATCTCGGCGAAAACGAGACGGTGACGCTGAAGGCTCTGATTGCGCAGATCGAGGCCGCAGTCAGCAAAAAGGCGAAGATTAATGTGTTGCCGGAACAACCTGGCGATCTGCCGTTGACGTGCGCCGACATCTCGAAAGCGCGGCGGCTGCTTGGCTACGCGCCAACGACCAAACTGGCGGAGGGTTTGCCGAAATTTGTTGAGTGGTTCCGGCAATCGGGTCGCGTTTTACTGTGAGCGCGGCGCTGCCGTTCGCGGAGCGGGCCTGTTTCGCGGCCGGGCAGGCGAAATCAGGCACGACTCTGCTCACCGCGCTGCTGGATGGTCATCCGCAGTTGCTGGTCTTACCGGAGGAGACGGCGTATTTCCCCACCGCGCTGCACAAATACGCACGGCTCGGTCGCCGCGCGCAGTTTGATTATCTCACGAAAGAAGCGCTTTCGCGCATTCTCGTCGGCGGCCCGGCAGAATGGGAGAAAGCGGACTATTCCGGTTTTCCGGCAGCGCAATTCCGCGAGCGCTTCGAGCGCGCAGCTTTCGACCCGGTAAATGCAAAGCGGGATTTGCTGGTCATCATGATGGAATCGTATGCTGAGACCTTGGGCGTTCCGCTGGAGGGAATTGTACGGTGGGTGGAAAAAACACCGGCGAACCGGCGTTTCATTCCACAAATTCTGGAGCGTTTTCCGCGCGCGAAATTCCTCCTGACGCTGCGCGATCCGCGGGCAATTCTGGCGGCGCAAATCACGCTGGAGAAGACGCGGCGGACGCGGGAGTTCTCAGTTTATTACTGCGTGTCGCACTGGTTGCAGGCGGCGCAAGTGGCGCTGCGAGCGGAGGCAGGTGAGCTACCGGCGTTAACGACCCGTTATGAAGAGCTGGTGCACACCCCGGCAGCGACAATGAAGCGGGTCTGCGATTTTCTGGAGATTTCCTTTGAACCGCAGATCGTGCTGACTCCGACGAAAGCGGGCAAGCTCTGGGCGGGCAACTCCGCCACGCAGCGTGAGTTCGCCGGCGTGACGACGGAGCGGGCGGAAAGCTGGAAGAACGAGCTATCGCGGGAGGAGATCGGCTGGGTGGAATGGCATTGCCGCGAGCTGATGGAATCGCTCGGCTACGAGGCGCAGATTGCGCAGCGCGATTTGTTGCGGCATTGGGCGCGGCCGATTCGGCAGGAGCGGCCAAAGCAATACGTGAAGTCGAGGTATTATTCCGTGCGGGATCGGCTGCTCGGCCCGCGGAATAAGTGATTTACCATGCGCCGGACGCGAGCGGATGGTCGCGTTTTGGAGGGACAGGCGCCGTCCCGTCCCCATTTATTACTCGCAATGCGCTTTTCTCGAGCGACGCCTCACAACAAAATTGGGGACGACACGGAGGTCGTCGCTCCAAAGGAGCCGCCGAGGCAGGGACGGCAGTCGAAGGCTGGATCCCTGCCGCTTGCATTCACCCTCAAGCTGGCGAATACTGTGGGCCAAGGACGATTTCGATCTTCCGGCTCGCCTTTGGCGATTCAGACATTTTTGGAAAATATGGTGCGGCGATTTTCCCTGTTTCGTTCGCTCAAGGCAGCGCTATCCGGATCGAAATGTTCCCGTGCGCAAGTGGCGGAGTTTCCGACGGCGTGGCCGATTGCTCAACCCCGTGGATCGACCAGATCGGGCGCCGGTGGCCGTGCATCGACCGATGCGCTCCGCCCGCACAAATATCCTACACTAAGAAGGGACAAGTATGAAATCTCAAAACAACGGGAGACAGTCGCGCCGCGGTGGGCGTGGGCGTTCCCGCAGACCAAACAACGCCGGACGCGCGCGCCAGGATGCGCCCGCGAAGGCAGCGCCGAAGAAGGGTTTACTGGCGCGGATCGTGGCGTTTTTCGGCGAAAGCAAAACGACCAAATCGAACGGCTCGCAGCCGCAGCTGGAAGAAGCGCCGCGTGCGCGCAGCGTGCGTAAACCGGAAGCGGTTGAAGTCACCTCGCCGAGGCTCTACGTCGGCAATCTTTCCTTCGACGCGACCGAGAGCGACCTCTTCGAACTGTTCAATGGCGTGGGCCAGGTGCAGAACGCGGAGATTGTGAGTTACAAACACAACCAGCGTTCGAAAGGATTTGCCTTCGTGCAGATGCTGACGGTGGACGAAGCGAAGCGCGCGGTGTCCGAGCTGCATGACAAGGAATTTCTCGGCCGCAAGCTGGTGGTGAGCGGCGCGAAATCGACTGAGCACGCGCGGGATTAACAGCGCGGGAGATACTTCTACGAATTGGGAGACGCGGGAACGTGTCTCCCAATTTTTTTGGGTACCGCGAATTGCGCGGAACGCGGATGGGCCGAGAAGATGATGACTGAGTTTTTCGTCGTTGGCCCTACGGCAGTTGGGAAATCCAGCCTCGCTCTGGATGTGGCGGAGGAAGTCGCAGGTGAAATCGTTAACGCTGATGCCTTTCAGATTTATCAAGGGCTTGGTATTTTGACGGGGATACCGGGTGCGGCTGAACAATCGCGTGTGCCGCATCATTTACTTGGGGCAGTGCCGCTGGAGGAAGCGATGTCGGCGGTGAGATTTCGCGAGATGGCGGTAAGCGCGATCTCGCGAGTTCGGGCGCGAGGCAGGGTGGCGATCGTGGTGGGGGGAAGCGGGCTGTATTTGAAAGCGCTGATGGATGGCTTCGATGATGTGCCCGCGCCGGATGCAAAGCGACGCGCTGAACTTTCCGCACTGTCGCTCGACGAACTCGTGGATCAGTTGCGCCGGCTGGATGGGCGTGCGGCGGAACGGGTTGATCTCAAGAATCGGCGGCGGGTTGTGCGCGCGATTGAGATTGCGCAACTGGGCAATGAGAAACAGCGGCGGCGGGTTGATGAGGCTGAGCTTGTCGCAGTGACGCGCTCCGGTGCGGGGAACGATGGTAAGACGCGCTCGGGCGAGAATAACAGCGTTGTAGCTGCCGTCCGTCCTCGGCGGCAGAGGGAAGCGATGTCGCTCGACAGCAGTCCTCGGCGGCAGAGAACTACGGTACCGTTAGAGAACCTTCCTCTGCCGCCGGGGACGGCGG
>QHBL01000020.1 GCA_003244125.1 Chthoniobacterales bacterium | reverse complement strand
GTCAGCACAGAAGAACAGGACTTGACCCGACAGGCGGCTATCGTGGAGAATACACGCGCCGCCGGCTGGTACGTCGCCGGTATTTATCGCGAGAAGGCATCGGGTGCGCGCCCCGACCGGCCCGAGTTGTTGCGGATGATTGCCGACTTGCAGCCGGGCGAAATCGTGGTGGCTGAAAAAATCGACCGCATCAGCCGCTTGCCTTTGGCCGAGGCAGAACTCCTGGTGGCATCGATCCGAGACAAGGGTGCCAGACTTGCCGTCCCCGGCGTCGTGGACTTGTCCGATCTCGCGGCCGAGGCCCAAGGCGTAGCAAAGATCGTGTTGGAATCCGTGCAGGAACTGCTATTGAAGCTGGCCTTACAAATGGCGCGGGAGGACTATGAGGATCGGCGCGAGCGACAGAGCCAAGGTGTCACGCTTGCCAAGCTCGCCGGCAAGTACATTGGCCGCCAAGCCAACACGACAACGCACGGACGAATCATTGCGCTACGCAGCAGCGGCCACAGCATTGCAGAAACGGCCAAGATGGCCGGATGCAGCAAAAGCCAGGTTAAACGGGTGTGGTCGATGCGGGCAAACGCACTAGCCTGACAGTTGCGCGCACACCTTCGGTGTGAGCCAAACCTACCCTACGTGAACATTAATTCCTACCGCCTATCGATCCTGTCCGCAGCGGAAATCGATGACCTGTATGGCTTGCCGCGTTTCACCGAAGAAGACCGGCATCTTTATTTCGACTTGAGCGTTGCCGAACGCGAAGCGTTGACAGCGGTTCACACCATGTCGGCCGCCGTGCATTTGACGCTGCAGCTTGGATACTTCAAAGCCAAGCGGCAATTCTTTGTCTACGAGCAAGGCGCTGTACTTGAAGACCTGCGTTACATCATGAAGCTGCATTTTCCAGAGCGGGATTCTGCCTCTATCAAAACACCGTCCAGGCCAACCCGAGTTGAGCACCAGCGGATCGTTCTTCAGTTGTTCGACTACCGCCTGTGTGATGGCGGTGCCAAGATCGAACTGGAGTGCAAGGCGCAGCGGATCGCCATGCTCTCGACGCAGCCAGTTTATATTTTCCGGGAATTGATGCAGCACCTGACCCAACAGCGCATTGTTGCTCCTGGCTATCGATTTCTGCAAGAAATGATCGGTCGTGTGGTCCAAAGTGAGCGCACGCGCATTACGCAACTGCTGAACAAAAGCATGACACCTGCGGTCGATAAGCAACTGGCAATGCTTCTCGAAGCCGAAGAAGGCATGTACAGGATCAGCGTTCTCAAGCACGAACCGAAGGACTTCAGTTACAAGGAACTGCGGCGCGAAGTCGAGCGCCGGAAGTTCTTTCAGCCCCTGCACGAATTTGCCAAACACTTTTTGGCGAAGGCGGGACTCTCCAATGAGAGCGGCAAATATTACGCCTCGCTAGTCAAGTTCTATACGCCCTACAAGCTGCAGCGCATGGAACCGGCCACGGCATTTTTGTATTTGCTGTGTTTTGCCTATCATCGCTTTCGCCAGATTAACGACAATCTGATCGAGGCTTTTATCCATTGGGTTGACGAGTATGAGAAGCAGGCCAAACTGGCGGCAGAGGATGCCATGCAGCGCGAGCGCGCCAGTGCCACGGATAATCTACGGGCGGCGGGCCAAGTGCTTGGCTTATTTGTGGACCCCTCGATTACGGGCGCTACGCCATTTTCGGCAGTAAAGGAAAGAGCATTTTCACTGCTTGAGCCAGAACGTTTTCCCTTGGTATCAGCCTACATGCGCAATATTGCGTTCGACAGAGTCGGGTTTGAGTGGTCCCATTACACCAAGCTCTCGTCGACGTTCAAACGCAATCTGCGGCAGTTGTTCTCCGACCTGGAATTCGCCGGCCGGGTGGAAGATGCACCGTTGCTGGAGGCTGTCGATTTCCTGCAGGACCTTCTCCGGGAAGACAAGTCCCCACGGCAGATCAATCCAGCGCTTTTCCCCACCGCGGTTATTCCGAAAGGTTTGCAGCGCTATTTGTTCGCCAAGGTGGAAGGGAAAAAGAAGTCTCTGGAAGTGGATCGGTATGAATTTCTGATCTATCGACTGCTGCGTAATGCCCTGGAAGCGGGTGATGTGTTTGTCAAGGACAGTACCGAGTTCCGCCGTTTCGAGGATGACTTGATCAACGATGCGCGTTGGCAGAACAAAGACGCTGTATTGCGCGAGATCGGTTCGCCCATCCTGCTGGCGCCGATCAGAGAAACGTTGAAGGTTCTGCATGAAATACTGGAAGCCAGATTCAAAGCCGTCAATCAGCGCATTGAGGATGGCGTCAATAAGCACATCAAAATCACCGGCGCTGCCAGGAAGCGCCGCTGGACGCTGATTTATCCCAGTACAGAGGCGCCGGTCAACAACCCGTTTTACAGCCAGTTGCCGGGAGTTGGCATCGCCGACTTGTTGTGGTTCGTCGCCGGGGATACCGGATTTCTTGGCGCATTCAGCCATGTGCTTGACCGTTATGTGAAAGACGAACCCGATCCACGCGAAATTCTAGCCTGCATCGTGGCCATGGGCACCAACATGGGAATGTGGAAAATGGCGGAGGTGTCCGGCTTGGGTCACCCGTCAATGATAACGACGGCACGTAATTATCTGCGGCTGGAAACAATGCGGACCGCCAACGATTCCATCACGAATGCGACGGCGAAGTTGCCGGTGTTCCACCTTTTCGACATTCAGGGCACACTGCATTCAAGCAGCGATGGTCAGCGCATGGAAACGCAGATCGATACGATCAACGCGCGACATTCGCCGAAATATTTCGGTCTGCAAAAGGGCGTGACCGCGTATACTCTGGTGGCGAATCATGTGCCCATCAACGCCAAGATTATCGGCACGCATGAGCACGAGAGTCATTACGTTTTCGATGTCCTGTATAACAATACCTCCGACCTCAAGCCGGAACAGCACTCGACCGATACGCACGGAACCAACCAGGTCAACTTCTGGATATTGCACACTTTCGGTTACCGCTTCGCCCCGCGGTACCGTGATCTGCACAAGAAAATGGATGCCCTGGTTGGATTCAAACAACCTACCGAGTATGGCGCTTTTCTGATCAAGCCGTCGCGCAAGGCGCATGACGAATTGATTGAAAAGGAATGGCCCAACGTTCAGCGCATTATGGCATCGCTGGCACAGAAGGAAGTGACGCAAGCCACCATTGTCCGCAAGCTCGCCAGCTATGTCCGACAGAACCAGACCAGGAAAGCCCTGTGGGAGCTGGACAATATTTGCCGCACGTTGTACATCCTCGAATTCATTGACGATGTTGAATTAAGGCAAGGCGTGCAAAAAGCTCTGAACCGTGGTGAAGCCTATCACCGGCTTCGACGGGCGGTGGCTTTCGTCAATGGCGGGAAATTTAGAGTAAAAACTGAAGCCGAACAGCAGCTATGGAACGAATGTTCACGGCTCATCACCAACGCAATCATCTATTACAACACCGTGCTGCTGTCGCGGGTGTATGAGCAAAAGAGGGCCACCGGCGATGAAGCGGCGCAGGTCTTTATAAAAGACGTTTCTCCCGTAGCTTGGCAAAACATCAATCTGTTTGGAAGCTTCGAGTTTAACCAGTCAACGTCAAAGGTCGACATTGACGCTTTGGTCGCTAGCTATGCAGATCCGGCATATTGGAGTACAGCTACACGAGACGACTCGGCGGCCCCTTTGGGCTAATCTTACATTTTTGGCGGGATGGGCATAAATAGCCAACTCCTTGCCGGTATTGCAGTGGATATCGTATTCGACAGCGTCTCAGTGGCGACGACCTTTAAGGCGAAGCTCGCGGAGCTGGGCATCATTTTCTGCTCCTTCTCCGAAGCCGTCCAGGAACACCCGGAGCTGATTCAGAAGTATCTCGGCTCGGTGGTTCCGCATTCCGACAACTTCTTTGCCGCTCTCAACGCCGCTGTTTTCAGCGATGGCTCCTTCTGTTACGTGCCCAAGGGCGTGCGCTGCCCGATGGAGC
>QHBL01000210.1 GCA_003244125.1 Chthoniobacterales bacterium | reverse complement strand
TGGCGGAGCTGTCCGGTCGGCGTCATCAAAGGTAGGCGGAAGCTGGGACATCGCTGTCGCGACGAAGGAAAAGATCGAAACGATCGTTCCGAGCCGGGCGTATGAGGCAATGGATTTCGAGACGTAGTGTTTATGGTAAGCATTCATTCGATGAAGTAAGCGTAAGGAGCTCTCAGGGGTTGCGGCTGCGGTTACCCCACGAGAGTAGCGGTCTCGCTAAAATTCGCCACACATATCGTAGCCAGGCAGGCGAACCCTCTCGGTGGGGCGAATCCGAATAAAATTCTTCCTGACGCAGCGCGATAACAGCAACGCTGTCGTAACCGTAAGCGGCTGCCTTAGATCAGAAAAACCGAGAACCGCGTAACTGCGAAATCAAGGCCCATGCCCTGGCGGAGACTGATGCGACGCGATCACGTCAGCAACATATTGCCACAGAGCGCAGGGTCGCCCTGAGAGGGACTGGGTTTCTCGATTTCGCGATCTCGGCCAAAAAACTGCTCGATGCGGTCAAAAACATGCTTCCAGTCTCGTATGACGCACGAGGGCAGGGATGAGGATGCTTTGATCTTTCTGCACATACCAAAAAGTGCAGGAACTACGATCAATCGCTTGATCGAGGCTGAATATCCGCTGTTCGAGATCTTCTCCGTCGATCCCGTTTTTTCCAAGTGGTCATGCAATCATCTTTGGAACCTTTCCGCCGAACGGCTAAAACGCTTTCGCATCTTCAAAGGCCACATGCTCTTCGGCCTGCACAAGATATTGCCTCAACCCGCCACTTACTTTGCGGTGTTCCGCGATCCTATTGATCGGGTCATTTCCGCCTTTTACTTCATGCGCAACTACAAGTTGCATCCGAACTACTGGAAGTTCCGGCGTCTAAACTGGAAGCTCGAGGACTTTGTTCGCAATTCGCCGCGCGATAATGTGCAGACGAAGATTGTGGCCGGGGCGCCGTATGAGGAGCCGTGTACCCCTGAAATATACGCGCGCGCGAACGATAACCTGCATCGGCATTTTAGCGTGGTCGGTTTGTCGGAGCGGTTTGAGGATAGCCTGGCCGTCATGAAACTGCGCTTTGGCTGGAAGCTCGCGTCATACTCAAGTTTCAATATCACGCGAACCCGGCCGAAGAAACGCGATCTGCCAGCGACGACACTTGATCTGATTGCTGAGAAAAACTCGTTTGATCTCCAGCTCTACGAATCAGCGGCCCGACTGTTCCAACAAAGTCTGGACGAAAATGCCGGGGCCCTCAGGGACATCAAGCGCGATCTGCAGCGGGCGAAAATCCATGACCCATTCAGCGCCAGGCTTTTTTCCCTCCGGGCGGCGGCGAAAAAGGCAGTCAATCGCGCCTACTCCGCCATTTAGGACGACGGCTTCGACTGAGCCAAAGCTTCCGGCTCGCTTGCCCCTTCAATCAACAATACCTTGGCGCGATAAGATTCATAAACGCTCTTCGCGTTCTTAGCTAAATAGTCGAGAACCTCCGGGCTCCCTAACTTTTTGAGTGCGCCGTATGGCACAAAGACGATCCAGGTGCGTCGTCCGCGATGTGTCGCTTCCCGGAGTTCCGTCAGGCTGCGGATCGTCGGATAGCCGCGGAACTTATCGACAAATGCAGGCTCGGCTAATTCACCATTGTAAGAGACTTTCTTACTTAGGAGGGTGTCGAGAAAGAAGTTGCCTTTAATACCCGAGTAGTATTCGAAAACGTGGGGCACGGTGGGGATGATGACGTCGCCTGGCTGGACGTGATCTCTCACGTATAAGGCCGCAGCGCGGTAGTCATACTTGTAAGTATCCATGCGGGTCATCAAACCCGGGGAGTCGCCTTCGCCGGAAAGATAGTAGGCTTTGACCAGCCATTCGTTACTTTGGATAAAGAGCAACGCCAGCATGGCTAATCCGCTGGCATGTGCGAAGCCGCGGCTGATGACGGAGTTTCCCTCGAGCCGCGCGAGCGCCAGAAAATGGTCGTACAGAGCAACTGCGGCGGCGACCGCGGCGAGGAGAAGCAGAGGCTGGTAGAAATAGCAGTAGCGGGGCGAGAGGGCAGCAAGAAAGTTTGTGTAAAGAAACAGAAGCGTGATGACTACCGTGATAAGGTAACGATAGGCGGCGTATCGCCAACAAAAGAAAATGCCAAGCGCAGCGATGATGGTGAACGGCACATGATTCTCACTGAGAAGCAGCTTCTCGATATAGAAGCTCGGCTCGTAGTGGTAATTAAGAAAGAAAAGCGATGGTCCGGTAAGGTTAGAAAGTCCCGAACCGATGGTCAGATACGGAGCAGTTCCAAGGATCGTTCGCCAGCAGAACTGAGCGATGACGAGGGCGCCGACAAAGAAAAGGCATTTATAGAGATGCCAACCTTTGAGCCAGGACCAATCGCCCGGCCGAACGACCAGAAGGGCGACGACAAATGCGGGCAGGATAAATCCCGTTCCTTCCCAGGACAGAAACGCGAGGCAGAAAAGGACAGAGGCAGCCGTGAGATAGCCTCGGTGAATAGGTTTGACCCGGATCGCCTCGTAAAAAAACCAAAAGGTCAGCATACTGAGAAACTGGCACTGCTGCACGTAGAACGCGTTCTGTGCCCAGCGGATGTTTAGCGTTAGACAAGCGTAGATGAATGCGGCGAACAGCCCGACGCGCCAGCTAAAGAGACGGCGTCCCATTAATCCTACGACTGCGATAGTTAACGTTCCCCAAATACAAGAGGGAAGTCGCATCGACCACTCGGAGTAGCCCAAGATGCGGCCTGCCACAGCGAGCACATAGCCGACAAGTTCGTACGTGGTGGCCGGACGAATAATTCCCGAATACTCGTTGTAAGGGAAACCACGGACGAAAACGCCTTTCGACTTCTGAATCACGCCCATCTCGTCGTGATCGAAAGACATGAAGGCAAGATCGTGATATCGCAGACCAAAGCCTAGAGCCATGATGGCGGCGAGTATCAAATAGGGAAGCGCGTTGCGAAAAGGCATGCTCCTCAGCCTAATGCGGAAAAGATCAGTGTTTGAAGAATACCAAGCGAAACTATGAAGCACACGAATCGTAACGACGCTGAGGACAGCGAGCAGGCAAAAGAAAGGCCGAAATGGCGAGTCATTTGGGAAGCGATAATCGTAGCTGAGTAGAAGTAACGTGAGGAGACCGAGCACGACGGGCACGTGGAACAGAGCGTCGCGAGCCAAAGTAATGCGCATTGGTCGGTTAGTCAGGACAGAAGCCGACCAGGATGCCAGAAGCCACGCCCCGATCGAAGCGAGCAGGGTGGCGAGAGCAGTACCGCAAGACTTGGCGACGGTGTCGAAATCAGTCAGTTTGGGTTGCTTAACTACGCCCTCACGCAAATAACCCCATGGTGCAGATCCGTTGTCGCCCGCTTCTATCGAGTGCTCTGACTCCGCGTTTTGGCCACCTGATTTTACGCGAAGAATCTGCCACGTCGAATTCGTTTGTAATTGCTGGATGTTGCCGTTTTTAAGTACGGTAAAGCCTTCGGCAATAAACATTGCCGGGTTTTGCGAACTGCGAACCGCAGCAACAATGCTGTTATCACCGCGGATGATCCAGGGACTGATGTCGTACGCTTCCAGGCTCAGCGGCTCGATTGCGGTCACATTAGCCGTCGAAACATCTGACGATGGTTGCTGCTCGGTAGGCTTGGAGGTAATGACGGTGGCGGGGTTAAGATGCGGAAGCGGCTTCGCCTTCAACGGTGCGGTCGGGACGCTGGTAAT
>QHBL01000105.1:4899-7385 GCA_003244125.1 Chthoniobacterales bacterium | reverse complement strand
GCGAGTACATCCTGGCGCTTGGTCATGTTGCCGGCATCATCGTAAGTATAGGTGAACCAGTTGCCCCCACCGCTGCCCTTGATGTGCCAGAGCTGATTGCGCTGAGTGTAATCGTAGAGCACCCCGTAACCATTGCTGCTGTTGAGCCCGCTGCGGTTGCCGTCGTTATCGCGCGGAGTGTTCACGGTTGTCGTTTTTCCAGACACACGCTGCGTTTCTGAGGTCTGGCGATTGGCGTTGTCGTAGCCGAAGCTAACCAGGGTTTCGCCATTGTTGGTTTTGACGCTGGTCATGCGACTGGCCGCATCAAAGATTGTGTCGGTAGTCGGCCCGCTGTTGCCGCTCCAGGAGGAATGATAAACGCGGTTGCGGTTATCGTAGAGGAGCGTTTTCACCTGATTAGCTGGATTGGTGTATTGGTACATGTTGCCGGCGGCGTCGTAGAGCCAGTTCTCGTCGCGCACCACGTTTAGGGCGTCGGCTGGATAAGTGCAGCTCTTCTTCCGGTTCAGGAAATCGTAAGTGAACTTGTAAATACCCCCATTGCACGTGGTCTCCTGGCCGATGTTTCCGGCCGGGTCGCGCTCGTAATGGGTGTGCTCGTTGGTGAAGCCCCAGGTGTCGATGAGATGATTGCGTTCGTCATAAGCGAGCGTGCGCGATTTTGTGTCGGGCCGGGTTTCCTTGGTCAGGTTGCTGGTGGTATCGTAGGTCCAGGTGGTAACATAACTGAAAGGCGCGGGATCGGTTTGGCTAACCTTACGGTTGCGGGTGTCGTAGCCATAAGTGGTGGTGTGACTCAGGTCGCCCCGGGAAACGCCGCGCCCGTCGGTCACCTTGGTGAGATTACCGACATTATCGTAGTCAAACCAGGTCCAGGCGGCATCGGCTGTGCCCGGCGCTTGTAGAGTCGCGCTTTTGCGCAGGTTCTCCTCATAGTAGATATTCACGGTCTTGCCCGTGGGCGAGATGGTCTGGGTGGGCGTATCAGTGGTGAGAACCGATGAGCTCATCATGGTGCCGTCTGCTTTCCAGGGGCCGTATTTGGTGGTGGTCGTCTGGTTGGTCGCATCCTTGAGTGCGATCACGCGCTTGTAGCCATCGTAGGTATAGAATGTGGTGTGGCCGAGCTCGTCCGTCACGCTGGCGAGAGTGCCAGTCTGGGCGTTGTAGGTCTTTTGAATCGTGTAGCGCTGGCCGGTAACGGCGTCCCGCGGCAGAGTAATCAACGTCACCTGATGACGGCCGTTGTATCCGTAATTGGTTGTGTAGTTGAGATCGCCAAGAGACGCTCCGCGTGGATCAGTGACTGTGGAGACGCGGCCGAGACTATCGTAATCGTAAAGTGTCGTTTTCCCGTCGGCGTTGGTCCAGCTTTGCATGCAGTTTCGCCGCGCAACTATCCCATCAGTGCTCGGGTAGTAGGCAAAGCTTTCCGTGCCGCCACTGGTTAACTGGTGGGTCTTGACCTGCCCCAGCGGCGTGTAGCTAAACATTTCGTAGCTCGTTTGCGGGTAAATCCCGGCGGTCGAGCTTGTATTCGGGTGATCAACTCGCGTTACTCGATGAGTTGTCGGGTCGCGGGTGAACTTGGTCACATGTGCTCGCTCATCGGTGCTGGTGCCGACGTAGTAAGGATTCTGGCCGTCGGTATAACTCCAATCACGATGGCTCAATTGCGGATCGGGATGGATTTCGCGCAGAATATGGCCGCAGACGTTTTCCAGCGTTTGCTGGGTCAAATGCCCGTTCATATCGGTAATCTTGGTGGGCGTTTGAAAGTAATGCGTCCAGTCGTATTCACGCCTCTCCACGATGTTGGGGTTATTGGTCCAATCGGTCGCGCTATCGACCTGGATCTGGCCGCGCCCGGTCGTGTCATTGAAATAGGAGATGCTGCGGATGTAGCCATCGCCGCGAGTCTGTTTACGTTTCCAATACTCTTTGGAATAGCCAGTGGAGGAGTCATAAGTCCAGGGTAGCGGCTCGACTCGGTTCACCATCACGCCCGGACTACTTAAGCTGGCAGCATAACGTTCCTCCAGAACCTCGCTCAGAGTCACGTCACGCTTGGAGTCCGTGGGATCAGCGCTCGACGAACCCGGGTCGTCGAGATAAATGTAGCGCACTTGCTGCAAAGGCCCGGTAAACATCGGGTCGGAAGCCCAGACCAGCCTATCAAACTCGGGAGGAACCGGCGCGGGGCTGGGCTGGAGGCGTGGTGGCTGGACATTTTTGTAGGTGTAATGGGCCTGCACCGGCTGGCTGGTCGCCGGGTCGGTGACATCGTTGTAAGTGACGGTGCCGTAGCTTGTCAGAATGGTGTTCCCATACGGGTCGGGCTGGTACGGGCCGGCGCCGCTGGATGCATACTGACCGGTCGTATGATAGTCGAGTGTATAGATGACGCTCTGGCCCAGGCTCGTGGTCAGGGGAATGGTCTGATGATTTGTCCCAGAGCCCTGCGTCGGGCCGATATGAATCCA
>QHBL01000105.1:0-4850 GCA_003244125.1 Chthoniobacterales bacterium | reverse complement strand
TAGGTGAGGGTAACGGCCAGACCGTGAGGATCGACAATGCTGCTGGCATAAGTGTCAATGCCAACGCCTGCGCTTACGGCAAATTTGACTACACTCCCATCGCTCAGGAGCAGTCGGCCTTCATGAGAACCGTCAGGCAGCGCCACCACGACGAAGCGGTCGACAATACCGGTGGCCGAAGAGTAAGTTCCCACCGCGCCAGGGGGATCGTTGTTGGCGGGTTTGCTAAAGGTGACGACGCGGCCATCGGGGTAATGAACGCGGTAGCCAAGGAAGAAATCATTTACTCCTCCTCCGCCGGACTGGTCGCCAGTGTCGTTTTCTACCAGTTCCCAGGACCAATTGTCGCTCCAGCCTCCACGCGAATTCCAAATGCGGGTGTAGGTGAACGGGATCACGGACCCAGGAACGACCACATCGGTCACGCTTCGAGTAAAATTCATTTCGTAGGGGTCCGCTGAACCTGATCCTACCTGCATCGTGCCACCGAAGCCTCCGGAAACACCGGTGGGCGTGTCGCCGCCGGGGCCGGGCGTCTGGGCGAGCGCGGAAGTGATGGCGACGAGATAAATGCTCGCGAAGATAGCGCTCCAGCGGGATGCGCGGGAGAACCAGGTTTGCAAGACGAACTCTCTTTTACGAAAACCGCTCCGAACCGGTCAAGGCAAATTTTTAGGGAGCGCTACGGAGTCTAACACGGATTTAACACGGACAAAACTTGTCTGAATCCCTGTGCATCCGTATCAATCCGTAGCGCGAAATCAGGCCGCAATTCGCGGCGATTTCGTTAAGTAACGGCCTGCCGCGGGGAACTGGAAACGCTTTCGCGAGCAGGCCACCGGCAACTCGGACGTGCGTCGGGCGTCGAAAATAAGAAGTGCGGTTTTGTCATAGAGTGCGCTCGAACGACGGTCTGCCGCCGAGGACGGACGGCAGCTACAACTGCGTGCCGTTCCCGGTTATGTTGGACTCCGCGCGGCGTCTGCGCGCCTTTACGAGATGATTTCGCTAGTTGACGTCCATCGGCATTATACGGGGAACGGGCGCGAGGTGCGCGCGGTGGATGGGGTGTCGCTCGAGATCGCACGGCATGAGTTTGTGGCGCTGAGCGGGCCGAGCGGGTGCGGCAAAAGCACGTTGATGCATTTGCTGGCGGGGATCGATCGACCCAGCCGGGGTGAGATTTATGTGGATGGGCTGGCCTTGCATCGCGCGGATGAGACTGCGCTGACGCGCTACCGGCGGGAGCAGCTCGGGATCGTGTTTCAGTTTTTCAATCTACTGCCGACGATGACGGCGCTGGAGAACGTGATGTTCCCTCTCTTGTTACAGGGTGTGCCGCGCGGCAGGGCGGAGGAGCGCGCGGGTGAAACGCTGGCACTCGTCGGCCTGGCGGAGCGGGCGGAGCATTTCGCGCATCAGCTCAGCGGCGGCGAGCAACAACGGACGGCGATTGCGCGGGCGATCGTTCACCGGCCGCAACTCCTGATCGCGGATGAGCCGACGGGGAATCTGGATTCGGGCTCGACGGAATCGGTGATGGGGGCGCTGCGAAGAGTGGCGGAGGAGAAGCTGGCGACATTGATTATTGTCACGCACAGCGAGGAGATCGCGAGGGCGGCGTCGCGCCGAGTGAGGATGCGAGATGGGAGGGTGGAGAAAGGATGAAGGAAAAAGGCGGAAGGATGAGGGCGCAAGGATGTAACGCAAGAATGGTTTGAATCAGGAAGGCAGGAGAATAAAAAAGCAGATCGTGATTCGGAACTTTCCTGGGTTCCTGGATTGATATCTCTTGAGAGATTAATCTACGACCCGGTTAAGAACGACGGCCGAGACAGGGTGAGGAACGAACCCTCGCGAGGTGCAGGCGTAGAGCGGTAGCCGCCGTAGATTAAACTCTCAAGAGCTATTAATCCCCCGCCGAGCTGGACGGGCCTACCCACGCAGGCAGCTCGCTACCGCTCGCCTCCCGCGCAGCGCGGGAGGTTGACGTGGAGACTTTGCGTCAACGCCTGCTTTCCTAATTCGAAATTCTTCTGCTTCCAAGCCACTGCAGTGAAGTAGAAGAAGCCTACGAGTTCGCGTAGGGATTGCGCGGAGGGATCCCTCGGCTGTCGCTCGGGATGACCGATGGGCGCGGTTGGGCCCAGTTGGGGAAGGCTTGACCTGATTGGCGAACCCGCGTTACCTAAGCGACTCAATCTGCCGCCGGCCATGGAACTTAAGGACATCAAAGCCATCATCGATTTGATGCGGAAGAATGATCTGTCCGTTTTCGAGATGGAGAAGGATGGCTTCCGGCTGAAATTGCAGAAGGGCGCGACGGAGAAAACGGTGTCGATGGTGCCAATGGTAAGCGCCGCGCCAGCGGCAGCGCCGGTCACTGCGCCGCAAGCCGCGTCGCAGATTTCGGGCAAGACGGAGGCTGCCGCGGCGGCGCAGGAGAAGACTCCGTTGCGCGACATCGTTTCGCCGATGGTGGGCACGTTTTATCGCGCGGCTTCGCCGGACACGCCGGCGTTTGTCGATGTCGGCAAGGAAGTGACGGAAGAGACGGTGGTCTGCATCATCGAAGCGATGAAGGTGATGAATGAGATCAAGGCGGAGACGAGCGGAGTGATCGCGGAGGTTGTAGCGGAAAATGGGAAGCCGGTGCAGTTCGGGCAGGTGCTGTATCGGGTGCGGTAGTCGAGAGTGGATTTGTTGAAGGTCGCACTTCGTGGTCACCTTCCTTGTGCAAAGGCGAATGATAAGAGATGTCTCCACTCCCATCTTCGCCGAGCTACGCCGGACAGCTCGGCCGACATGAGTGGCGCGCAGATTCTCGACTGTGTTTGAAAAGGTCCTAATCGCGAACCGCGGCGAGATCGCACTGCGGGTGATCCGCGCCTGCAAGGAATTGGGCATCCGCACACTCGCGGTTTACTCGGAGGCGGATGTCGATTCGCTCCACGTGCAACTGGCGGACGAATCCATCTGCATCGGTGCGCCGCCGAGTTCGGAAAGTTATTTAAAAATCGACCGCATCATGAGCGCGGCAGAAGTGGGCGACGTGGATGCGATCCATCCCGGTTACGGATTCCTCTCAGAGAACGCGCATTTCGCCGAGGTCTGCGAAAGCTGCAATATCCGTTTTATCGGTCCGCCGAGCAGCGCGATGCGGGCGATGGGCGACAAGAGTTCTGCCCGTGAATACGCACGGAAAGCCGGCGTGCCGGTAACGCCTGGAAGCGACGGCATTGTCGCAGACGAAGCGGAAGCGTTGAAGGTGGCGAAGAAAATCGGCTACCCGGTGATGATCAAAGCGGTGGCGGGCGGTGGCGGGCGCGGGATGCGCGCGGCGCATAATGAAGCGTCGCTCCTGCCGTTATTTCACGCGGCGCGGCTGGAGGCGGAGAAGGCGTTCGGGAATCCCGACGTTTACATGGAAAAACTGATCCTGAATCCGCACCACATCGAGTTTCAGATCGTGGCCGACAGTCACGGGCACATCGTGCATTTGGGCGAACGCGATTGCTCGATCCAGCGGCGGAATCAAAAGGTGATCGAGGAATGTCCTTCGCCGCTGATGCGAGATTCGTTGCGCCGAAAGATGGGACACGCGGCGGTGAAGCTGGCGCATTCGGTCGGTTACCAGAACGCGGGGACGATGGAGTTCCTGGTGGATGAGCGCGGCAATTTCTACTTCATGGAAATGAACACGCGCATCCAGGTGGAGCACACGATCACCGAGGAAGCTTACGGATGCGATCTGGTGAAGGAACAGATTCGGATCGCTTCCGGGGAACGGCTTTCACCGCACGTGGCCAAGGCGGTACTGCGTCTGCACGCGATCCAATGCCGCATCAACGCGGAGGATCCGGCGCGCAACTTCCAGCCGTCACCGGGTCGCATCGCTTTCTACTATGCACCGGGCGGGCGCGGAGTGCGGGTCGACTCGCATGTTTACACCGGCTATGTGGTGCCGCCTAACTACGACTCGTTAATAGCCAAGCTCATCACGTCGGCGGCGTCGCGCACATCGGCCATCGAGCGGATGCGGCGAGCGCTCGACGAGTACTACATCAGCGGGATCAAGACGACGGTGGGCTTTCACAGCGCGATCATGCGGAGCAAAGAATTTCGCGAGGGCAAATATGACATCGGGTTCGTCGAGCGGCTGATGAGCTCGGGCGCCTTCGAGCTGGTTCCACCCCCACTCCGCTTGCACGAGTGACCCTCGCCGGAACGCTCTACGCCATTCTCGATCTGGGCTATGTGCGCGATGAAGATGCGCCGCATATGCTGAGGCAATTGCTCGAAGGGGGCGCGGATATTGTGCAACTGCGCGGGAAGAATCGCAGCATCGATGAGCTGAGTGCGCTGGCGAAGAAGCTGCTGCCGCTGACGACCGCGGCGAATGTGCCGCTGATCGTGAATGACCACGCGCAAATCGCGCGAAGCGTGAATGTGCAAGGAGTGCACGTCGGCCAGGATGATGAAGCAATCGCGAGCGTGCGCACCAAAGCGGGGCGGCCGATCATCGTCGGTAAATCGACGCACAATCTCGAGCAGGCGATCGCAGCCGAAGGCGAAGGTGCGGATTACATCGGCTTCGGCCCACTCTTCGCCACGCCGACGAAACCGGAATACGTTCCGATAGGTCTGGCTGATATTAACGAGGTGCAGCAGCGCGTCAGCATTCCGATTTTCTGCATCGGCGGGATTAAAATCGAGAACCTCGCTCAAGTGATCAACGCCGGCGCACAACGTGTCGTGATTGTCTCCGGCCTACTTGAAGCTCCCGATCCCGCGGACTACGCCCGCAAGGCGAAGCAAACACTCGTCACTCGTCACTCGCCACTCGCCAC
>QHBL01000302.1 GCA_003244125.1 Chthoniobacterales bacterium | reverse complement strand
CCGCGCTTCGAGCTGGTGCGCAACGCGTTCCAATTGCCTGCGCCGTATATCTACTGACGCCGGGGAAAGAACCGCGGAAGACGCGGATGGAAAAGGCTCCTAGCTGCGCTTGCGCCGCAAGCGCTGCGTCGCGCCGAGCAAGCCCGCGCCGGCAATCATCATCGCCCAAGTGGAAGGCTCGGGGACCGGTGCGAACCCATTCAATGTGATATTGTCCAGTAAAGCGCCTCTACCAGCGGTGCTAGTCGAATCGTATACATAGATACGGAACTCGATCGGAGCTGTCACATTCTGCAAGCCAGCAATACTGGACAAAATGACACTCGCATTTCCGAATGTACCCGCTGAAGCCTGCGCGGCGGTAACAGCACCGGCTAGATTCGCGCTGAAATTGTCGGCGCTTGATCGCACGAAGAAGTTTTCCGTTGGAAATGTCGAACTGCTGTAATTCGCGTAATCGAAGCTGAGGCTTGTAAAGGAAAGTGCTCCGGCCACTGGAGAAATCGTGAACGTATAATAGTCGTTTGCAGTGATAGCCTGTCCCTGTGTCGTCCCGTCGGTGAAAGTGGCATCGATCGCTATCGATGGCGCAGAATTGCCGTGCAACGGGTCAATGAATGAGTTATCTACGCCGGCTGTTTGGAAGCCTGGCCCCCCGTCGAACGTCGACGCGACAGAGTTCGGGTCAGTATCAGTAGAGGCGCGGCCGCTCGTGAAGTTGTAATTTGCCACCACGTCGCCGTAAGCAAGTCCGCCGGCAGCGATCAGCGCGACGGGAACAATCAAAAACAGGATTCGCTTCATTCGGTTACTAGGGGGGTTCGAGGTGAAAAATTTTTGGGGTGTTTTCGGGGCGAGTTTGTTTATCGCCCGACCGGTTTCGATCTGTAAGCGGAGCAAGCGAAAACGCAATAACATTTTCGCGAAAAAAATACGCGAACGCTTTTTTCGCGCTCACATTACGCCAATCCGCTCGGGGTGCGACAAAGCGGCAGTCGGAAGCTCCCGCCGAGAGAAGGCGGAGTTACCGGCGGCTGCGGCGGAAGCGCTGCACGGCCCCGAGCAAGCCTGCACCCAGGCCCATCATTGCCCACGTGCCGGGCTCGGGAACAGAGGCAATTCCGTTGAGAGTGACATTGTCGAGCAGATCGCTCATGCTGCCGCTCTTATCATCAAAGATGTAAATGCGGAACGTCACCGGCAGCGTGAGGTTCTGAAACTGCGGTGCGCTGAGGGAAATTGTCTGTGTGCTGAAGGTGCTGCTGCCCGTGCTCACCGTCGACCCCACATTGCTGAAGCCGCCCGCACCGACCGAAGCTTGCACGAAGTAGCTGGCGGTGACATTGCCCGATACTGCAGTGTCAAAAGTCAGGTTAGTGAGGCTAACTGCGGTGGCGGGCGTGAGAGTAAAGGAGAAATAATCGTTGCCGGTAATCGCCGCGGCAGCGCTACTCGGAGAGGTGCCGGCCGGCACGGTGATGTCCGGCGCGGGATTGCCCCGCGTGGTATCCGGTGTCAGCGCGCTGGCGAAGCCCGCGCCCGCAGTGAAGGGGCTCGCGACGGAGTTCAGATCGCTATCCGACGATGTGAGCGATGGAACCGTGGGGGTGCCGAAGTCATACTTGGCGACAACGTCGGCGCTCGCTGAGGCTGCCAACGAGGACGCGATGAGCAGGGTGAGCAAAGTGGTGCGCTGGAGATTCACTTGGTGGGGTTTGCTGGTTGAGCGTGGCGATGTTGATCAAACGCGCGGAATTTGGCAAGACAAATTATTGATGTTGATTGCCGGTCGCGTCCGCGCGGAGGCAGATCGGTCGCAGATTCGCCGAAACCCGCACTGCCGAAACCTATTACAGACTCACGCGAGCAGCTCGTAGGAAAGCACGCTCAGGCAATAAATGGCGGCCGTTTCGACGCGCAAGATGATCGGGCCGAGCGTGATGGGCTGGCAGCCGTGGCTGCGGGCGAGCGCGAGCTCGGCCGGGGTGAAATCCCCTTCGGGTCCGACGCAGACGAGGACGTTGCGTGGGGGCTGCCCCTGCTCGCGCTCGTAATCACCGATCACGGTTTTCAAATGACGCGCGTCGGATTGAAGCGAGCCGATGAGCCGGAGATCAAGCTGAGTGGATGAAGCTTCGAAGAAATCTCTCGGCTTCTGCGGCAGTTGCACTTCGGGCAGCCAGTTTTGTCCGCATTGCTTGGCGGCTTCGATGGCGATGCTGCGCCATTTCTCCTGTTTCTGCCGCGCTTCATTCGCCTCCAGCTGTACGACGGTGCGCTCAGAGACGAGCGGGACGATTTCTCCCGCGCCGATCTCGACGGCTTTCTGCACGATGAGCTCCATGTTCTTCCCTTTTGGAATCGCCTGCGCCAGAGTGATGCGGCAGGGCAAAGGCGGAGTGCGCGCCTCGTGCAGTTTGCGAAGCGAAATGTGTCCGCGTTTTGTTTTGGTAATCTCGGCGGTGATTTCGTGGCCGCGACCGTCGAAGAGCGCGACACGCGCCCCGGTTTTCAACCGCAGGACATCGCGGGCGTGGTGTGCTTCGGCGCCTCGGAGGGCGAGCGCGTCGGGATTCCAATCTGGAGGTGGGATGTAGAAACGGTGCACGGTGCTGTTAAGCAGTGAATGGTGACTGGTGAATAGTGAAT
>QHBL01000343.1:1566-2956 GCA_003244125.1 Chthoniobacterales bacterium | reverse complement strand
ACGCCGCACCGGCGGCAGCGGTGCGGCGCCAGAGAACGGCTGCCCCTCCGACGAGCAGCCAAACAGCGGTGACCAGAGCGAATAGTTCGCGACCCGGAACATGATCGCCGAAGACTTGGATCGGCTGCTGGGACGTTGTGAAGTCGCGCCAAACCAAGTTGATGATACCAGCCGCGATGGTAGCTAATCCGTAAACGTAAATACCGAGCTTCATTTCAGTTCAGTCGAGGCTGTACGGGCGCTAAGCCTTCGACTGCTTGCAGTGCCACCGTGCTCTTGCGGCGCCCGTACGAACTGAATTTACTCGCCGTTTCGAGAAGGCCCTGCCCGGATTCCGGCCCACAGTTCTCCAAGCGCGGACTAACGTTCGAGGTTGTGCGAAAGAATGCGTTGCAGAGTCCGACCCGAATTCACATCCGGCCGGCTCAAATCCATATGGGCGCTGATCTCTGCGCCATACGCTGTTTTTCCGTTTCGCGCTGAAAGGCTTACCTTTGGAGGGATTGCATCAAACGGCCGGAGGTTTGATGCCGATGTGAAAGCCGTGTCCAAGAGTACTGCCATCCCGTCGTAGACCGAAAGCGGCTTTATCCCGAGAATAAGTTCCATTGTTCGAAGCACACTTACGGTCGAATAGTGCGCGTGCTGAACACCACCGCGCGCGAACGGTGAAGCCAAGAAGAAGGTCGTGCGTTGATCGCTGACATGGTCCGGACCATCCTGCGCGTCGTCTTCGATTATGAGAATCACCGACGATCGCCATACCGGAGAGTGCGAAATGGCTTCAACAATAAGACCGGTTGCGTAGTCATTTTGGGCAGCATATGCAACCGGTGTGAGCATGCCGGCCCGACTGCCGGCCGTATGATCGTTCGGCAGCCAAATATACTCAAGCTGAGGAAGACGACCGCTTCGAGTGAACGAATTAAACTCACGGCGCCACTCACGAACGCGATCTACGTCACTGTACTTTAGATCCCAGCCCCTGTAGAGCGGGTCGTATGTCCCTCTCGGAGCGCCGATATGTGACCCCGAGACATCGGGGTTGCCGGCAAATTCGCCATACGCGCGAAACGACACATGCGCGCGCCGCGCCGCATCGAAAATATAACCGTTTTGCGGAACGGCCGCGCTGCTGCCCGCAATCGGATCGTCGCTGCCGCGACGGCCATAAGCCGGCGACCACACGCGCTCCATGAAGTCGTTCACGAACGCCGCATCGGCCCAAACATGACCGGTTTCGCTCACTTCTCCGCTAGAATACGTATTGTCAAAAAGGCCGAATCGCGCCGCCAATGCATGCTCGTTCGGCGTGATGCGCGCGCCGAACCACGTCAACTTCGCATCGCCATTTCCCGATGGGACATCACCCATAACTTGATCGTACGAC
>QHBL01000343.1:0-1535 GCA_003244125.1 Chthoniobacterales bacterium | reverse complement strand
GGGACTCGGCCACGGCGGCTGTTGCCATCCGGGTGCACCCTGAGGATCTCCCACGCCGATCCCGTTGCGCACCAGGTCATACGATCTGATCGAACCATATTGAATCGATGCAACATAGCCGTTATAGCCCTTGGCTTGCGCAATGAAGTATGGGTTCGGGCGCGCTCCTTCACCTTTGCCGTTGACGATAAACAAACGGTGTCCAGCGCAAACGACGTCGGTAGGGTACCACCCGGCACCGATGCGGCCAATCACCTTACGATGACGGATCACGGCAATTGAATTGGCGGCTCCAAGACTTACATAAATCGTCTCGCCTTGCTGTGCCAATGCGTTTGGTGAAACGCCTGCGAAATTGCCGTCCCCAACGAAAATCCTAAGGAGACGCTTTCCATCGGAGATATCGTAAACGCCGACGGTGTCCGCGTCGCTCTCCGCTACGTATATGAGATTCCCAACCGGCAGTATGCTGGATGGATGAAGGGCCGTCGAAATCTTGCGCTGTTCGAGCGTTGCGACGTTTATCGCCGCGACGTAGTTGCTTGAGCGATTCGACGCGAAAAGTATTGCCCCGTCACGCGAAAAAGCTAGACCGCCAACGTGCCCTGCTATTGTAACCCTTGGCGCACTTTCGAGCGAGTCCAGAGTCCCTACTCTGACTGATCGCTCGCCGTCCGTAGCAACCGCAATCTCCCTTTGATTTGAGATCGCAACTTGAGTCGGGAACGAGCGCTTCGGCATTGCGATCGTTCGCACAATTCCCGTATGAACGTCGATCTCAAAAAGAGCATCCGCATTGGCACCGGCGACGAGGACGTGCTCTGCGTCTAGCCAGAGGGGCCGGCCAAAAGCGCCTGCCAACGAAACGGAGGCACGCTGACTGAGATTACTGGTGCTATAGAGTCGCAGCGCTGGCGGATTGAAGCCGGATTCCACCACTGCTAGAATCTTGCCATCTTGCGATATGGCTGCACCCTGCGGCATCGTACCTGTCTGCGTCACATCGCCGGCCGGATTTTGAATAACCCAGCCGCTCGGAAGCACCGTGTTGCTAGCTCTTCTCATAACGGTCGCGGAGGCACCCACGGCGGTGAGAAGTACAATCGATAGTATCGCGACGCCGCGACGAGAAGTCACGCTCACGTTTTCAGCATTCACCTTTCGCTTCTGCCGGAGCGTAGTCGCCAAATTTCTCTTCGAGCTCTTGCAACGTCATGTCTAAGCCCGCATCAATGACGCGGCAAAGTCTGGAATACTTTCCTGCGTAGCTATAGATTTCAGGGAAAAGATTCGCAATATCTTCCCAGGCCCCCGTCCCCGGATGACCTTCAGCGACCACGATCCAAACTTTTCCCACGCGAACGGATGGCTGTGAAGCACCAGACATAGGCGCCGGGGCTCGCTCTTCCGCGCAGTACGTGCGTGTATCGAGAACCGAGTTTGGCCTGCATCGCAGCTGCGACGCTCCGGTCGGTCCGGATGACCGTGACGTCGCGACCGATATCAAGCGCACTACCCCGTCTCCATTTGCGTTC